>JAJHQN010000041.1 GCA_020833325.1 Desulfurococcaceae archaeon
CTAGTATCCATAGCTTCTGTAGGGGGCTGTAGAAGTCGTATTTAGGCTTCTTAGCCCTCCCAAGGTGCGCCATGAATACTAGCCATAGTTCTCTGAGATCCCTTCCTGTCACCATAGCCTCTCTTATCGAATCACCCCTTATACCCCTAGCCCCCACAACTATCAATATGCCTATTAACATTAGTATAGGGCCTATCCAATCGTGAAGCCAGCTTATAAGCTGTCTTCCAGTAGTCTCAGCTGGTAGTCCAAGCCACCTTCCAATGTTACCAGCGAATATAGTTGTTTCACCGAACTTAAAGAACATAGCTAGCCCTGTGAAGAAGCAGAAGACCATGCCGATTAATAGGAAGATATGACCTACCTGTATTATAGGCCTGAACCTCATTATGTAAACCCTACCCCCAACGGTCTTTATATGCTCATGCCCACCCATGGGGGTCACCTCATTCAGGCGGGTGTATGGGCCTTATCACTGTTGACCATAGGGTTCCAGCGAGGAACAGTATTAGTAGTGCTACTGCTGCCCTAGACAGGTTCTCCCTAGTGAACTTAACAACAGAGGCTAGATCCGCTATAGTTGGGTCCTTAGCCAACCTTATCTTAGCCCACTGGCCTAGATAGGGCTCTGCACTCCACTGGCTTACAGCTCCAGGCTGGACCCTTGGATCAGCATTTGGATTCCACTGAGTCATATCGAGGTCCATCTCTGTGAGGGCCTTCCACCTCTCAGGGGAGATCTTCTTCTCAAAAGCCCCAGCTCTAACATCTACAGGTCTAAAGGCTCCAAATGGTGCGAAGAGGAGCCTAGGTTTAACCTTATCTGCAACCCTACCAACACCTATCAGCTTACCCTCCCTGTATAGCCTCCCTATGAGCGAGTTGGGATCGTCGAGATCACCGAATATCCTAGCCCCGGTGGGGCAGGCTGCCACACATGCCGGCTGTAATCCTGCTTCCACTAGGTGCTCGCAGAAGTTACACTTATCAACCTTATTAGTCCTAGGGTCTATGTATACTGCATTGTAGGGACATGCTCTAGTACACGCCCTACAACCTATACAGAGATCTTTATCAAGCCTAACTATCCCATCATCTGTATGGTATAATGCTCCTGTAGGACACGAGTTGACACATGGAGCGTTCTCACAGTGATTGCACTGGGGCAAGTGTATTATGTAACCTGTTATGTTAGGGTACTCACCCTCATAAACCTCTGTAATCCAGAGACGCCACCTGCCAAGCGGTACGTCGAACTCCTGTTTACATGCAACAACACAAGCCCAGCAGAGCATGCACAGGTCCTCTATAGTAGCCATGGCAAGCCTGGTCATCGCATCACCTCACTTCTGAGAAGTGTGAATCCCACTTTATAAACATTATTTCAGGCTACGCGGAAGCATATTCATCATTTATCATGAAAGGAGTTAACAGAATAAATGACGGTATATCAATGGAAAGGTAGTATAATACAATTATTTAAGGTCTCGAAGTATGGGATTTAGTGAGGGTGTGTATCCTTGAGCTTAGGCTTACATACTGATACACCTGCATGTGGATCACTTATTGAGATAACTAGGAGTGCTTGGAAGCCTCTTATTCCAAAACTAGATGGGGTATCATTGAAGATAATGGGTTTCTACGCTCAAGAACCGGGGAGGGAGTATACCCTGTATAAGGTGGCTAGGGAGACAGAGTTGCCTCTCACCACAGTGTATAAGAAGGGTAGGATCCTCGCTTCAATGAGGCTTCTTGAGTGTCTTGGGAAAACCTTTAGATCTAACTCTAAGACTTGTATAGCCCTCTACGCATACGAGGCTATGGGGCCTAGGAGGCTTTATGAGTGTCTTCAAACAATATGGGGTTTTAAGGGTGTTAGCGAACTAGAACTACTATCATTCCTAACACTTCTAGCTCTCGCTATATCGGTAAGAGATCTTAATATAACAAATGCCAACATATGCTTCTTCGATGAAGCCTCCCTCCACGTTATAAGACTTTACAGGCTCGTCAGCCTATACGGGTTTAAGCCGGGGAGGGTTGTATGTAAAGGTTTAGGGGAGGGGGATAAGCCTTTAACGCCCGTGGAGTTATTCGCTAAAATGATAGGCCTCCATAGGGATCTAGTGATACCAGGGATTAGGTTAGCTCTTAAAGGCATAGTGGATGTCATGCCGCCTACTATAGCCGTTAATAGGCATAGGGTATGGCTTAGGTTGGAGTCTGGAGGGTATAGGGTTTTACTAGTTGATTGTAACTCTAACTGTAAGCACTACTACGAAGATCTAGGCTTAAGCTGCCCCGCAGTTCACAGGGATATTGAGGGTGTTCTTAGTAACTACCATTAACAATAGTATTGGTGCCTGTGGGTGGCATTATATGACCGTATGGGAGCTTGTAATGTCTAGGATGAAGGTTCTAGGCGCTATAAACATACTCTCAGCGTTCCCACCTTTAGCTAACGCTATGGTTATCTCTCTCTACGCCTCAAACATAGAGGAGGAGGCCGAGATTAGAGGGTGGCCTTCTGAGGTCTACGAGCTAATGAAGAGTTTGAAGATGAGAGCTGGATACGAGGCTGTCTCCGAAATACTCTCTAGGCTCTCAGAGCACCCTGATTTCATAGAACACCTAGGTCTTATGATCTACCACGATCTACTAGGTAAGCATGTACAGTCGATTGCTACTTTTAACTACATAAGCTCCCTTGGGGATGTTGGTTTCAATCTAACCCCTCATACTATATGCTTGGATAAGGGTTATGTTGAAAGACTCTTAGATCTTAGCGGTGGCTCGATATCGGATCTTAGGGTTTTGGATATAGCCTTCATAGTAGAGGTTAGAAGGAGGTATGGTGGAGAGCCTTTAGAAGGTGTTGAGGAGGGGTTCGATACCTACGTGTGCTCCCCTAAGTGGATTCCCATGGTTAGAGATAGGGTTTTAAAAGCTATTAAAGCTGATTATAGCGAAGAATCTAAGCTTGCTGAGTGCGTTCTACTAGACCTCCTTGGATCTAATAGGAGGCTTTACTCCTACCTTAAGCTAGCCTACGTACATGGAGTTAGGGTTGCGTGGGAGAATAGATCCCTAGTACAATGGCTCCCGGGTAGCCTGGAGAGCTTAAAGCCATTCATAAGCCTTACCACCCCAGACTCTATACCAGCTATAAACTACGCTCTTAGAGATGTAGTTCTTAAAACCATAGATAGTATTGAAGGGAAGCTCCTAGGGGAAGGCGGCAAAGAGAGGGTTAACGCTATCATACTAGAAGCTCTACCAACACACTACATAGCCAGACCTAGAGAGGCTCTCATAGTTAAACCAAGGAGGCCGGAGGACTTGGAGTTAGCTAAGCTAGCAGCTGCAAAACTAGGCTTAGAGGTTGCTACGGTGGAGGAGGGGTACATTAGCCTAAAACCAGGTGGTTGAATTGGGGGAGGAGGCTCCTTCACTAACACTACTCATAAGGAGCATCTCAAAACACCTGTCAACACCGTACAAGACAGGAGTCTACATATCAATACCAGATCTAATAGCTGTAGCTAGAAGCCTAGATCTACCGGTGGTAGTTAGAGATACAAGAGAGTGGATGGTAGAAGAGCTTTTTAAAACATCGGTTGACTATGGAAAGCTAGGAATGCTAGTGGATAGATTTAAAGAGCTCATAGAAGATAAGAGATCCCAAATAGAGGAGCTTCTAAAACAATATCCGCTAGCAAAACCATTATACATAGATCTCTTGGAAAACACTAGAAAGACCATAGAGAAGCTAGAGGAACTAAAGAGAATCTACACAAAGTACTACTCACAAGCATACTCTTAGTGGAAAGCGTAACGTAGAGCTCTCACAACTGGAAGCACCTTTTCAAGACGGGGAGGTATAGAAAGTTAAAGTTCATAGTATCCCGCTTTATACCCGTTCTCAGTGTTGAGTGCGGGCGAGCTTAGCAGGCGAGGAGCCCACACCTTCGCATGCCGACGGCCGGGCCTGAGCCTTTAGGCGATGATGTAGCACCCGTGAGGGGCTCCCGATCGGTGAGAGGAAGCCCCGGGCTGGGTGTAGAACCTTCGCCATTCAAGGGCGGGGAGCTGTCAGCGTAGTAGCTCTCTAGCCTACCACTAGGAGCTCGCGCCCCTCTACGGATTTTCGAGTTCCTACACCCACCTACAGCGTTTCCCCGCTATAACCTGTCGTGAGCTATAGTTACTGAGAGGAGGTTCTGGATATACGTGCAACCTAACGTACATACACGTAGTACTCTGAGGATTACGTGGTCCTATGCTAGCAAGATAAGTGTAGGATGAAATAGCTTCATGGCTTTGTATTAATAAAGGTTATTAAGGTTGCTTTGACCTTCTACTCTATACTAAGGTGTGGGTTGTGGCTAGGTTCTATGTGCTCGACCTCTCCGAGGAGTTTAGGAGGGATTTGGAGGAGACTTTAGCTACTATGGTTAAACCTGTTGAGGTTTACGTTTTTATAGGTAGTATGTGTGAAACCTGTGGTGATACAGTTGCTTTCATGAAGTTCTTTAGGGATGCCAGCCCTGTTAAGGGGGGTCATAGGATGCTAGAGCTTAAGATCTTAGACTACGATGTTAGAGAGCATAGGGATGTTTTTAGGAAGCAGGGTGTCTCCAGAGTTCCAACTGTGAGTTTCCTAGACGGGCTGGTTAGATGGACTGGGATACCTGCGGGAGAGGAGGTTAGAGCTCTCGTAGAGACTATAATGAGGATTAGTGAGGGTGAAAGCGGGCTGGAAGAGGAGACTAAGAGGGCCCTTGCAAACTTAAAGGGTAGAGTTCACATAGAGACCATCGTTACACCATCATGCCCATACTGCCCCTACGCAGTACTCCTATCACACATGCTAGCATTTGAAGCCTACAAACAAGGCAACCCAGTAGTACTATCAGAGGCTGTGGAAGCATACGAAAACCCTGATATAGCAGATAAATACGGTGTTATGAGCGTACCCGCAATAGCAATAAACGGAACCCTAGTATTCGTAGGGGTACCCTACGAGGAAGACTTCATAGCATATGTAAGGGAGGCTGCGGAAGGCAAACTAGGGAGAGGAAGGAGACAGAGATCCCATGGAGAGCCAACAGAAATATAACCTACCCCAGCTTAAACACCCCTCAACCAAACATAACACCTAAAATAGCCTCCTAGAGCGTCAGAACGCGGTAATCCTGTCATCAATCCTGTGGGGGCAAGCTTCGTCATCCGCCACTACTATACTATCATACCATAGGCTAAAAACCTTACTCCTTTTAGCGTTCCATAATAGTACTTGGATGTTGGATTTAAATAACCTTGTTCCACAAAAGTAGCTGGGGGCTGGTTTAGTGTATGATAGTAGCGTGGGTTAAGTGTGATGTGTGTCATAGGAGGGTTAACGTATCACAGCACACGATAGGCGGGGTTACCTTAAACCTGTGTCCCTACTGCTCCTTAGCTCTCTCAAGCTATTTAACACAAGCTAGGAGGCCTAAAGTTGAGCCTGACGAGGAGGTTATTAGGAGGTTTACGGGTAAACCTAGGAGCAGGAGGGGGGTGTGAGGAGGTTTCTACAGTCAACACACCCCTTCTCAAGATGGCCTACGTGTATGCAGCATGTTGAGAGCGGTTTACCCTCGCCATCCTCTAGGTTTATAACTAGAATTTCACCCTCAATCTTAGCCTTAGCCCTTACAGGCCTCCTCAGCAACCTCTCAACTCTAAACTCGTAAACCCTCCCAGAATAGCTAACCTCAAGCCCAGCCCTGTATAAACCTATATCATCTACGTCAACCCTGGAAACCCTAACAACAACCAAACCTCTCACACCCACAGGATATGTTGTTCAGGGAACCTATTTAACATTATGTCTGGAGGTGTTAAGCTAGGATCCATAAATAGGTATTAAACTCCTAGCCAAGACATGATCCCCGGGTGTCCACCATGCTAGGTGAGCTGCATGTCCTCTCTGATATCGTAGAGAAGCTGTACAGGAGATCCCTTGATATTCAAGCTTGGCAAACTTCGCCTTTAAAGGCGGGGTAGGATACACAACTTTAGAGCGTTAAGCTTTTAAACCATCTGTACTGTGTGCTTGGAGGGGGGGTTGGGGTTGGCTCCACCTGTGGGTGAATATGCTGGAAGGATGACCCAAGGGGGGACGATTCCCCGATTTGTACCTACGGGTGGAGACCCCGACCCCCTTCAAGCACTCAAAGAGGAGATTGCTGAGAGGCTGAGCGATAACTGGAGGGATGTTAGGCTAAGACTACTACCATCTGATGTTGAGCACGGGAGCTTGATGGGTATTGGTTTGACATGTGTTAGGCTATACAACGAGCTTAACTACGAGAAGAGGCAGGCTTTCTTCAAAGGAGAGCTTACCAGGGCTAAGATGTACGAGATTGACAGAAAGTACTACTACAAGTACAAGGATGCCCTGGGTGTTAACGCTCAGGCCGTTATAAGGAAGAATGATGAAGCTTGGAAATCATTCTTCAAGCTGTTGAAGCTGAAGAAGAGGGGAAGGCTACCACCACACATAAGGAAGGTTTCACCACCAGGATATTGGAAGGATAGGCTTACAGGTAAAAAGGAAATACACATATTAATTAGGAGTGATAGATACCACCTAGAGCCCATAGATGAGAATGGAGGCTACCTTGTACTAGAAGACTTCGGATTGAGGATCCGGTACGCTGGTAGGATTAAGTGGGAGGGTAGGCAGGGTAGACTTGAAATAATATACGTTAACGGAAGATGGTACGCCTACCTACCAATAGAGGTTGGGAGAGAACCACCGAAATCGAATAAGAAGGGTTATGTGAGACCTAACCACAAGGATGGGAGGGGTAGGATTGTTAACCCTAGGAGTATAAAGCAGAGGGATCCTATTGGAGATGAGAAGGCTTTCATGGACATGGGTTTAAACAATCTATTCGCAGTTGTTACAACAAACGGCTATGTATTGCTAGTCAAAGGTGGTACCATTAAATCTGAGTATTATTGGTGGAAGAGGGAGATAGCGACATACCAAGCTGTAAGAGATCTACTGAGGAACGCTGGGTTCCCAACATGGGTATACTATCATGAGAGGTACCTTGAGGCGGTGTACACCAGGGATGAGAGGCTAAGACACCTATACCTGACATCAATTAGATTCCTAGCAGAAACACTATGGAGTAGGGGTGTTCGTAAGCTATACATAGGGTACCCTATAATGCTATCACAGAATAACGGGAACGAGTATAACACAAACATATGGTGGTACAGGAAAATAGTACTATGGATTGTAGATGTATTCAGAGAGTATGGCATTGAGGTTGAGCTTGTACCAGAGTACTATACTAGCAGGGAGTGCTCGATATGCGGAGAGGTGCACGAGAACGGTAGGATCTACAGGGGTTTGTATGTCTGCAGGAGGAATGGGATGAAGGTAAACGCTGACGTAAACGCAGCAATAAACATGGCGAGAAAACAGGGGTACAAGGTGAAGATAACGAGGAAGATCGAGAGTTACATTGTGACACATAACGGTGTTAAACCATTAAACCCCGACCGGAGGGCTAACACCCAAGACCCAGAGATTCGAAACCCCGTCCTTTAAAGGCGGGGAGGGGTCATAGCTAGGAGAGAGTTTAAACCCCTTATCATTCCCTCTAGGGCGGGCTTACTAGTAGCTTATAGGAGTTAAGGGTGGATGTCTGCATAGCTACTTTCAACTCCATCCTCTAAGCTCCCATGGGCCTTAGTTGGTTTTAATGAGAGAATGTTTTATAAGGTTGCCCTCTCCTATCTCTTCCGGAGGTGCTCTGAGCTTGATCCCTGTTGTGGATCTCCATGAGGATATATCTACGTATTTCATGCTTCACGGTGGTGGTTATAGGCTTGCTGATTTCTCGTTGGATGTTGACGGTAGAGATGCTGATATACCTAAGTATCTTAGGGGTGGTGTTAGGCTTGTCTTCGCATCAATATTCACGGGCCTTGAGACATTTGATCCTAGTATTTCAAAGACCTACTATGAGCTTTACAACGTGTGGGTTCCGGGTATAACGTTTAGGGGTTCCGAGTCTGCTTTGTTGGAGCAGCTTAGGATATACTATAGGCTTGTGGAACACCACGGGGAGCTCCGTATTGTGGCGGGTTACGCTGACGTGGAAAAGGTTTTAGGGGATTCTTCTAGGGTCGGCTTGCTTCTACACCTTGAAGGTGCTGAGCCTCTAGCAGACCCCTACGATTTGAAGATACTCTACATGCTTGGTGTTAGGAGCATTGGGATAACATGGAACCACTGTAATAAGTATGGTTGTGGAGCTTCATCCAGGAAGGACTACGGTTTAACAGATGAAGGTGAGGAGCTCGTTAGAACAGCTAACAAGCTGGGAGTCATAGTTGACATAGCACATGCTAGCAGAAGGACGGCTTTGGACGCACTAGCTATAGCTAGGAAACCAGTTTTGATAAGCCACGCAAACCTAAGGAGGTTTATTGATACACCTAGAAACGTTGACGACGAGGTACTAGAAGCTCTCAGCAAGAACGGGGGAGTCATAGGGCTCTCATGCATAGGACCATTGATAGCTAGGGGGAGGCAGGCTACCCTGGAAGACCTAGTAGAGCAATACCTCCACCTACATCAAACCTATGGGTCGCACATAGCAGCCATAGGGACAGACTTCCTAGGACTCCTAGGCCTACCAGCACCAAGAGGCTTCGAGTCCATAGATAAGGTGGTAAACCTACTAGCTAAGCTAAAGGAGAGAGGGCTAGGAGATAGAGATGTGGAGAGAATAGCCTACGAGAACGCCCTAAGAGTTATAAAGGCGAACCTAGAATAGAGTGGAAAAGCCGAATGACCGAAGACTATTGTAGTTAAACCATTAGACTTAATTATAACCTGGTAGGGCTACAGCAATACGGTAACCCCTTAAACGTGGGAGGAAAAGACACACTAAGTATATTAGCCCCCCACAATACATGATACACCGGGGGCTGGCTTGGTTGACGTTGTAACAATATTATCAATACTAATCCCAGTGATAACAAGCATAGCTACACTAGCATACTGGCTTGGTAGGAAGTTCGCTTCAATCGAAGAGAGGTTCGAGAGGATAAACGAGAGGTTCGAGAAGATAGACGAGAGGTTCGAGAAGATGGATGAAAGATTTGAAAAAATAGATGAGAGGTTCAAAGAAATGGATGAAAGATTCGAGAAGATAGACGAGAGGATTGAGAAGCTTGAGAGGGGGTTTTCCAGCTTTAGGGATGTTTTCATCCAGTATAACGAGACTCTCTTATCCCTTCTTGAGGCTAGGGGTGTTCTATCTAAGGGTGAGGTTTTAGCCCTTAAAGGTATTCTAAGCCCTCTAAGACCTCACCCTACATCAAAATATTATACTGAGGAGGTTGCTAGGAGGCTTGATGAGCTCCTAGCTAAGGATCCTGAGGAGCTAACCCTCTCCGATCTAAGAGAACTAGAGAGGATTGGCGATCTTATATGGCTGGAGGGTTACGAGTCTGATAGGATGGATCTAAGAGAGTATGGTATGAAGCTTAAGGTGTACGTCACGTTGGTTAAGGTGGTATTCATATACCCAAAGCTTAGGAAGCTTAGAGAGGAGGGTATACTCGGACTCCGATCTTAACCCTCTTTTAACTCCATCCTGGTTGAGAAGTGTAGAACGGCTATCTACAGTGGAAAGGGGTTGTGCTATGCTGGGTTTGGTCGTTTTAGTAGGTGGATTTTTGCTAGGTCTTCTAGGGATTCCACTGTATCTAGTGCGTCGTAGGGGTCTTGGTTGCTGTACACTACTATCCCGTGTCTCTCTAGTACTGCTGTGTTGCATCCTGTTTCTTTGAGTGTTCTAGCTACTGTTAGGGCTAGCTCCTGTGATCCTGGTTTTAGTTTTGGTACTACTACGTAGCATTTGATTTTAAGTGATGCTTCTGTTAGAACCTCTAGGTCTAGTTTTAGACCTGCCTCTACGGCTGCTAGGGTGTATGGTGGGTGTACGTGTACTATTGCGTTAGCCTCCTCTATGGCCTTGTATATGTGTAGGTGCATTAAATATTCTATGCTCGGCACGCCTCTAACTCTCTCGCCATCAACCGTTATCACCGCTATATCGCTTGGTTTTAGAGAGTGTTTGGGGACACCGCTCGGGGTTATGTATATGAACCCCCTAGGCCTGTCTATGAAGCTTACGTTACCACCCTTAACCTGCACCAGCCCTCTCATGTAGGCTAACCTTATAACCTCCGCTACTGCTAAAGCTCTACCCTCATCGAAGTAAATGTCCTGCTCCACAGCTACACACCTCGATCTCAGCTGTCTACAGGCTTCTAGCTACAGCCTTAACATCTTCCACTAGGTTCGCTATTATTAGTGGTGTATCCTCTATCCTCCAGTCTTCGAGTAAACTTGATAATAGTATCCTGATGGCTCTCACAGGCTTCCCCTCCTCTAACGCCTTCAGGGTTGCTATTACCGTATCCTGTTTAAGCCTCTTCGATCTAAGTAACCTCCTTAGATCATCAGGGTTTGATCTAGATGCTTCTTCGAGAACCTCTCCCAGCTCCTCTAGCTTCTGCAGAGTCTCCGATACAATGTTATCCCCTATAGCCCCCTTAAGTCTCTCAATGACCCTCTCCGACCCTGAGGTTAGGAGTAGCACGTAGGACTTAGCGTTTGAACCCTTCACAGCATTTATATAGTCATCGTAGACCTCTGATTTAACCTCGTAGACCTCCGGGTGCTCCAGATCCCCTCTGGTTAGGTACCAGAGGAATATTGACGGGTAGTCTACAGATTCCCTAGCCTCCTCTAAAGCCTTAACCTCCAAGGCCCTCATAGCTATACCTTCAACACCTAGGGTTTCAGCTAGCTTCAAAGAATCTAGCGGGTCTACGAGCTCCCCATTAGGTTTTCTAGCTGCTACTAAGATGAACTTGTACTCCTCAACCTTGCTAGCCTCCGGAGGCCCTCTAACCCATGTTGCCGGCTCCTCCCCCTCTATCATAAGAGTGAAAGTCCACCCCTTATACCCGTCGAGCCTCCCATAGAGCCCTACCCTCGATGCCAATGCTTCTGCAACGGACACTATGGGGTTTATTGTTAGACCATACTCTTCAACCTTAAGCTCGCCTCTAACGAATACCATGTTGTGTAGCACGTAGCGTGTTGAGAACATCCACCTGCTAAGTATGGGGTCCCAGTATAGGTTAACCTGCCATCCATCAATTCTAGGAGTTACGAGACTAGGCTCTCCACCGGGGAGCTCCACACCCCTAACCCCTAGGTCGAAAGCCCTGTGAAGTGGGTAGGATAGAAGCTCGACAACCCCACCACCATAGTATACGATTGTGCCACCCGCGTCGAGGGCTACCGGAAAATACCTCTTAAAAGCCCTCCTACTCCACGAATATATACAAACCCTACCACCACCAGCCTCACAACACCTCTCCTCAACAACCTGACCTATGACATCCCTAAACCTGGAGAGGAAAACCTCAAGCTTGCGAGTAGGAGATCCTAAAAGGCTACTAGCCTCGTAAACCTCGTCACCACTAAGATCCCTACCACTAGCCCAAGCCTCGTAGACACTGACAACTCTAAAAACATAGTTAACCATTAAACCCCCACCATACTCAACAATAAGCTACCTAGGGATCTTATACCATCCATAAAGAGCTGGTAGCCGGGCGGGGATTCGAACCCCGGTCACGGGGGCCAAAGCCCCGCATCCTGGGCCGCTAGACGACCCGGCTTCCAGGTAATAAATAGGTTTAAGCCGGAGACTTTAAAGCTTCCAACGTGTATAGTCTTCAGCTGAAAGTTTTACCCTTCAGAGCTCAGGAGTCAGCGAATTCCCGCTAACCCAGCCTTATATGAGCCGGGTGCCTCGGAGTTTAAAAGCGCAGACGGTGACCCCAGGTGTCCGAGATCCGTAGAGCCATGAGACCCTGGCAACGGGGGTTAAGCCACGCGGTGAGGGGGCTAGCGAAGCGTGAACTCTATATTCCTAGTTTGCTTTCAGTAGTTTAATGCATGTTTCAAGGTTTTGTGGTAGTTCGCTTGAGTCGCAGGCTATGTATGCTGCTACCTCGTTGTAGTAGGGTGACCCAAATCTACTGAGTAGTGTTACCACTTTACCGTTATGGTTTAGCTTGTAGCCTTCGTAGACCGGCTCGTGGCCTCTTACTATGAGCTTCGTGTTCGTGGTTTTCAAAGCGTGTTCTGTAACCTTAGGACCCCATAGTACTCCAGCTCCTCTAGGGTTTGGAGCTCTGTATTCCACGTGTTCTGCCGGGTCGTTCCACAGGATCTCCTCTATAACGCTTAGGTGCCTATTCCATCCTAGGTATTCTAGGAGGTCGTTTTTCAAAATTGTGGGGGGGCCTCCGTGTAACATTAAAGCCACACCCTCTACCACTAGAGCGTGTGGTAGCATGCTGAAGAGGTTCAGGGATAGATCGTACAAGCTCCTCCAACGCTCCCCATATAACTCCCTCAAAGCATGGGGATAATCGTGGGGGTAAGGCTTTAAATCCCTTGGAGGCTCGTGGTTACCTCTTAACACCACAAGCCTCCAGCCCATGGCCTTCTTAAGCTCCACCACCCTAGCTAAGGTTAAAACCTGACCTTCGGGAGGCCCCCTATCGATGTAATCACCTAGCAATACCAAAAGCCCCTCACCAAGAACCCCCTCCTTTTCAAGATACCCGAGAATCCTCGTGAAAGTCTCAAAATCGCCGTGGATGTCGCCCACAACGCCCAGAGGGCCCTTAAAACCTCTTAAAACTATAACACCGCCCCTTCTGAAACCACCGTGGTAAGAATCTCTACGCTCCTCTAAAACCATGATGCCAATCATGTCCTCCAGAAGCTCCTCGAAATCCCGAGC
>JAJHQN010000042.1 GCA_020833325.1 Desulfurococcaceae archaeon
AACCCTCCTATAAACTCTAAAACCCACATTTAAAACCTTAAATCCAACAACTATTAAGGCATCTCCACATGCTATCATTACTATCCACCCCTTCTACAAGCCAAGCATAGTATAAAAGCCTAGAAGGTGAAAAGGTTAATGGTGAACGTTGTTTGAATTTGATTGTATTCACATGTAATGGCTTAATCTCGTCGCCTGCTGATGCTGATGGATATGTTGTAGTGGATCTTAGTAGAGGGGTTGTTGTGATGGGCCCTTTTAGGGTGAGGGCTGAAGATTATGGTGTTTCCAAGATTGCTAAGGCTGTTAGCAGAGTTAAGTTGATGGGGTTGGATTTGGATGGACTGGTTGTATCCAGGATAGGGCTTAAGGGGTTGGAGATGGCTAGAGAGCTTGGGTTGAAGGTGTTTAAAGCTAGTGGTGCTTTGGAGGAGCTCATTAACGGGGGTTTGGAGGTAGGAGAGGTTGCTGTTAGCGATGTTGATCGTCACTGTAGGTGTTGTGGGCTTGCATCCACTACTTAACGCTTCCTACCTCCTCAACGTCACTATGACTTTCCAGCTTGAGGGTGTCCCCGTTGCCGCTCTCCTCCCTGTTACCTTGATGAACGTGTAGCCGCTTGCATCTACCTCCATGTAATCCTCTGGGCTCAGCATCCCTCTTGATACCAGCTTCCATTTTGATGTCACGCCACTCAGGTACGGCATGTTCGTCCCGTATACAGCGTACTCTAGGGGGCCTCCTGGGTTTGCTATCATTGTTATCCTCACCTCCCTCCACTCCACTGTCTCTACAGGTGGGTTGTACTCGTACCATGTGTCTCCTGGGTCGTGGTCCTGTGCTAGTATGAACCATAGTGTTTGGTTGTATGGTATCTCCAGTATCTCCCCTACTATGGACCCGTACCTCCCACTCCAGTCTATGAAGCCTATAGTCCCTCTAAGTGTTGGGAACACGTGTGTTGTCTCCATAAGCCCGAAGCTTGTAGGCCTGTATGCCGCTGATGGTGCTACGGAGAAGCCCTTCATAACACCCCATCGTGGCCTACAATCCCTATCAAGGGCTACCATGCCCCCGCCGGCCTCGAAGCCGACAATGGTCAGCTGCCCCCCTAGCTCCGCAACCCCTATCCTGAAGGCTGAGTGTGGTGTGAAAGGCCAGAACACGTTGACCCCCCCGGGTTTGCTAGCACAACTCCATGCAATACCACCATCATCGTCGACTTCGTAGACCCCCTCCACGTCACGGTTCCTCACTAGGATGTACCTGCCACCAAAGGATGGGCTATGCCACTTGGGGGTTGCGAGCTCTACGAATGAGATCTTAGCAGCACCATCACCGAGCAGGGGGCCCCAGAGTGGTGAGCCGTCGAAGCGCACCTTGTAGAAGCCAACACCGTAATCTGAGACTATGAACCCATCAGCGTTAACAGATGGGATTATATCGTGAACCCATCTAGCGTTAAAACCGGGTTTCACCATACGTTTGACAGCCCCAGTCCTCCTATCGATGACAACCCAACTGTTATCCCCCGAAGGTGCTATGATGTCGCCGAGCTCTAACCCCATAGAGTTAGCGACTTCAACCCAGGACCCCGTGAGGGGGTTGATCTCGGATACTACATGGGCCATGTGGGGGTTGGGGACGGAGCTCCCGGGCACGGAAACCTCCCACTCGACCCTCCCCTCCTCGGGATCGAAGATTAGAATCCTACCCCTAGCAGGTGTGGTGTGAGGTACGGCTAGAACAAGCTTCTCCCTCCCATCAACGGGATCCACTATATGCTCAGCATAGTGGGGGGTGTAGCCGTATTTATAGAATAGTATTCTGAACTTGAAACCACCATAGCCCACTATAATATCACGGTCAATAGAGCCCTTAGATCCTCCAGGCAAATCCATCATCTAGGGGCACCTTAAAACTTAATACCCGTGCACCCCTATATAGGGTGATATGAGGTCTGAGCTCCTACTACCTCTCTTGGAGAGTAGCTTAGGCTACGAGTCCATCTATGTTTTTAAGATCTCGTTGTACCATCTAAGTCACCTGGTGGGTTTATGGTATTAGTTAGCCCTCAGCTTGTGGAGGCTCATATTAGGTCTAGTAAGCTTCTCTCCAGGGCTTGGGATTACATGGTTAAGGATGTTGAAGTTCAGGAGTTGCTTAGGATGAGTAATGTTAATGCTGTTATGAGGCTTCTCTATAACGATCACGGCCCTGTTCACGCTACAATAGTATCCGGTGCTTCTCTTGAGATACTCGATCTACTCCTTGAGGCTGGGGTTGTTCCTTCTAGTGTGGCTCAAGGCATTGTTGGGGATGTTGAGTACTCTAAGCTTATAGTGTTGCTTGGAGCGTATCTACACGATATAGGTAACTCTGTTCACAGGCATGGTCATGAGTATACGGGGGCTCTCATAGCATACAGTATACTATCCAGGATGCTACCTGAGATACTACCCTTGGACGATGTAAGGCTCATCTACAGGGTTAGAAGTGAGGTTATGAATGTTATATACAGTACCGCTATGGATGTGGACGCTCTAACCATAGAGGCTAGCATAGTTAAAGTGGCTGACGGGACTGATATGGCTGAGGGTAGGGCTAGAATACCTTATAGTAAGGGTAAAATGGATATGCACGCACTCTCAGCACTAAGCATAAGCAAGGTTGAGATAGAGCAGGGCGGGGTTAGACCAGTAAGGATAAAAATTACAATGAACAGCCACGCAGGCTACTTCCAACTAGAACAAGTACTACTACCTAAGATAAGGAGGTCGTTGATAGGAGAGTACATAGAAATACTACCAATACTCACCCTTGAAGGTGGTAAGATTAAACCATTACCCCCCATAAACCCCTAACTCCTATTCTTTCAATTCCATTGAATGGATTCCCACATCATCACATTCCATGTACTTTCAATTCCATTATATGGATTCTGCACCATCACGCTTCATGTTCACTGTGGAAATTTCTCTCATCTCCATTGTATGGATTCTATTCCATTGAGCCCCCAGTTGGGGGCTCCATGTATGTGGTGTGGGATCTGGTATTTAAGCTTTTCGCTTTCATCCCTCATCGTTTTCCCTTGTTGTGGATGGGAGTTTCCATTGTATACTGTAGGACGCATGTTTATGGGTAGAGTATCCGAGGGTAACGTATATAAGCTTTGGTTCATGTGTGGTTTTGAGCTTCCTTCGGTGTGCTTGTTATTTAACTCTATGGGTAGGTTGTTTGTTTTCACTCCTAGGCTTTACCTAGTCTTCTGCTGTTAGGAGGTTTACTTCTCTCTACTGGTTATGGTGATGGTTTTAACTGTTTCCACTATTAGGCTTGTTGTTAGGTGTTTGGTTGCTTATGCTGGTGGGCTTGATGTTTCCTCTTTTGGTTTTATTGATGTTAGTGTGTTCGGTGCTTCCGGTAATGTTTTTATGTGCTTTTGATGGTCTGAGGTTTAACTATTATGGTTTTACCCTTGTAGCCTGGGTGTGCTATTGCTACGTCTCCTTTTAATAGTGCTTTCTTGACATGTGCTACTTGTCTTGGCGCTAGTGTTCTAGCTATAGCTTTAAAGGATTCGAGCACTCTAGACTCTATGGTGTATGGTTATGGTTCTCTACACTAGACCTCCCACCGTTGAAGTCTACCAAGGAGACCCCTTTACCTCACCGTGCGAGAGCCTCATAGTCCCAGTGTTCCAGAGCCCCGATGGTAAACCGGTGGTCGATGCCGTTAGGGATCTCGATCGCAGTGGCCAGCTTAAAGGGGCTTCTGACCTCGGCTTCTTCAAGGCTGGGGTTGGCGAGGTTTTCAAGGTGTATGTGGATGGCAAGCTCGTTATCTACGTCGGGCTAGGCAGGTTTGATGATGAGTGGTTTAGGTTGCTTGAGAATGCTAGGAGGGGTATAGCTGGTGGTGTTAAACAGGTTGTAGAGTCCGCTAGGTGCTCCCTCCTAGTGCTATCAAGGCTTAACCTGGATGTTGCACGTGAAGCGCTTATAGCAGCGCTCCTAGCCTCTTATAGACTTGAGGCTTTTACTAGTGAGAGGAGGAGGTTGATTGAGAAGGTTCTCGTTGATAGAGGTGATCTCGATCTAGGTTATGTGCTTGCCGTGGTTGAAGGAGTGTATCTCGCCCGTGATATGGCTAACGCTCCTCCACACGAGCTCCCGCCTAGGAGGCTGGCTGATATGGTTAAGGAGCTCTTCTCAAAGCACCCAAATGTTGTAGTTGAGGTGTTCGACTTCGATAGGCTTGTTAAAGAGGGGTTTGGAGGTATCGTTAGCGTGGGGAAGGGTTCTAGCGAGAAACCCGCCATGATAATGCTGCATTACAGGGGTTCTAGCGAGCCTCCGCTGGCACTAGTAGGTAAAACAGTTGTGTTCGACACGGGGGGTATAAATATTAAGACAGGGGAGTCCATAGTCTATATGAGGTCTGATAAAGCTGGAGGTGCAGCCGTCCTAGGAGCCATCTGGGCCCTCTCCAAGCTTAACCTAAAGGCTAACATTGTAGGCTTAATCCCAGCAGTTATAAACGTGCCTAGCGGAGAATCATACCTACCAAGTGATATAATAAGAATGTGGGATGGAACTGTGGTGGAGGTTACAAACACTGATGCAGAGGGGAGGCTTATAATAGGTGATGCTATAGCCTACGCTGCTAAAGCTCTGAATGCAAGGGAGATAGTGGATCTAGCTACGCTAACAGGAGCTATAGTGGTAGCGTTGGGCCCCCTAATAGCAGGGCTTTTCACGAGAGATGAGAGGCTTAGGGAGGAGCTCCTAGAAGCCTCTAGGAGGACCGGAGAGAAGCTCTGGCCTATGCCGATGGAGGATGATTACAAACAGTGGTTAACGAAGGGGGCTATGGTTGGTGATATAGCTAACGCTGGCCAGAGGGTTGGTGGAGCTATCTACGGAGCTCTATTCCTTGAAAGATTCTCCCACGGTAAACCATACGCACACCTAGACATAGCAGGGCCTGGTATGGGCTATGAGGCTAGCAACATAGCACCAGCATACTGGCCTGACAAGGGTCTAGCTCCAGGTTATGGTGTTAGGTTAATCATCGAATACGTGCTATCCAGGATTGAAAAGCCTAGAGCTCAAGCCTCCTCCTGAACATAGGATTCTCTCTAGCTACCCTAGCTACAGCCTCCTCTACGCTATCCTCAGGGTTAAGTTCGACTTTAAGGAATACACCAGTCCTCCCATGCTCTCTCCTCCTAGTAAGAACTCTAACTCTCTCAATAACAGTTTCAACTGAGATCCCTAGGAGTCTAGCCACATACCCCTCCCTCCCTATGACAGGGGACTCCCTGTGACCCCTATCCGTAGGCTCTATAAGCTTAAGTCTCTTATCAACACCAGGGGTTCTAACGCCCTTGCGCAGGTCGTCCAAGGTGCACTCACCCCCCCACTTGTAGAACTCCCTCTCTCTAGGTCTTAGCCGTGCTAGAGGATAGCTTACAACAAGCAACCCCTTATAGTCGAGGTACAAGTAGACCTTAGGAGTATATGTTGGGGTCGCCTGCACCAACTCCTTCCACCTAACCTTAAACCCCCCCTTTTCAAGGGTAAGCTCTACAAGCGAGGGATTGGGAGGGTCTAGTATTACAACATCGACATCGCTATCCACACTAACATCCCCTCTCGCTATACTACCATGAGTTACTAGAGAACCGTAGAGGGCTTGTAGAACCTCCATTATCTTAATAGCTAAACTCCTCTTCTCCTCTAAAAGCCTCCACCTCCAAGGCTCGTAGTAAACCTCCATATAACCCTCCATACCCTACTACATCCTCTAACCTGGAGACTCCAACCTTCTTATTAACCTTTAACACCTTAAAGGTTGCTAGTGATACTGTAAGCTCTGGGGTGTGAGGGTTTGCCTAGAAGAGGAGGGAGTCCATTCACATGCCCGCAATGTGGAGCGAGAGCCTCAAGCCCTATAAGGACGTGGACCCTTGTATCACCAATCCCTGATAAGCATGGTAGAGTTACTATAACAGTAATGGGTGCTTTCATCTGCGAGTCATGCGGTAAAACGTGGAGTAGCCCTATAGAGAAGATAAAAAGCGGGGAGGAGAGGTTGGAGGCTAGAGGTGAAGGCGAAAGAAGAGAACCTGAGGTTATAGTGATAGACTTAGAGGAGCTCAGGAAAGAGTAGCAGGATGCGAAGCGTAGAATTTGGAGTTTAGAGGAGTTACTCCCACTCTATTGTAGCTGGGGGTTTGCTTGTTATATCGTATACAACTCTAACAACTCCTGGGACTTCGCTTGTTATCCTAGAGGATATTCTCTCAAGGAGATCCCATTGTAGTCTGGCTACGGATGCTGTCATTGCATCCACGCTTAGGACCGCTCTTACTGCTATTACGTGACCGTAAACTCTGTTATCTCCTTTAACCCCTGTAGCCTTGGAGTTTAGTAGTACAGCGAAGTACTGCCATAGCCTGTCATGTAACCCCTCTGATTCAATCTCCTCCCTTACTATGGCATCCGCTTTCCTCACCACCTCTACCTTCTCTCTCGTAACCTCGCCTTCAACTCTTACAGCTAAGGCTGGTCCGGGTATTGGCTGCCTTTTTATAATCTCCTTTGGAACTCCTAGCTTGAAGGCTATTCTTCTAACCTCGTCTTTGTAGAACCATTTGAGTGGTTCTACGAGTTTTAACTTAAACTCTCCAGGCAACCCTGCTACATTATGGTGTGTTTTAATAACACTAGCCCCCGGCCTCCTCCCACTCTCTATGATATCAGGGTATATGGTTCCCTGGACCAGGTACTCGGCTTTATGAGACTCCGCCACCTCCTCTAGGATTTCAGCGTAAACCCTACCGAAAACTCTCCTCTTCTCCTCGGGGTCGGTCAACCCTCTTAGTGCTTCAAAGAACCTATTACTAGCATCGACAACTTCAACCTCTAAGCCAATCTTCTTAAGTAACTCCACAGATCTCCAAGGCTCTCCAGCTGGGTGGAGGCCGTGATCTATCATTACAGGGATTAGCCTATCCCCCAGGGCTTTCTTAGCTAGGAGAGATGCTGTTGTTGAGTCAACACCTCCGCTTACAGCAGCTATTGCTATGCCATCCCCCACAGCCTCTCTAATACTTTCTACAAGCTTGTCAACCATGTGCTCTGGCCTCCAATTCCTCTCGACTCCTACGAGCTTCAACCAGTTCTCAATGAGCTTTAGACCGAACATTGTATGTACAACTTCAGGGTGCCATTGAACCCCGTATACTGCTCCATGTCTGAAAGCTGCTATAGGGCTGCCATGGCTAGATGCTAGTACTACCGCCTCCTGAGGTGGTTGCAGAACGGCATCATTATGGCTCATCCACGCCACTATGGTCTCGGGTATACCGTTAAATAGAGGGTCCTCCCGAGCCTTCACAGATACTATGGTGGGCCCGAACTCGGGTTTAACGGCTTTACCAACGCTACCCCCTAGGATCTTAGCTAGAAGTTGGTGACCATAACATATCCCTAGGGCTGGCTTACCCTCCTCAACCACGATTCTCGCTATGTGGTCGTGCTTGCCCTCCCACACACTTGAGGGCCCCCCGCTTAGGATAACGCCTCTCGCCCCTTTGATAGCCTCTCTTATCTCCTCCAAGCTCGCGCTCTCCGCGTTTAAAAACTCGCTGTATACACCTAGGTCTCTAACCCTACGTGTTATTAGGTGGGCGTATTGGCCGCCGAAGTCTATTACTAGTACGTAGTCCAAGGTGTTACCCTCTCTCATAAACCCTACTCCTAGATATAACTGTTGGACTGAGCATTTAAATAACATATAGTTCATATGGGGATAACCGGTGTTTCCCCGAAGCGGGGTAGTG
Source organism: Desulfurococcaceae archaeon (assembly GCA_020833325.1). Classification (GTDB taxonomy): domain Archaea; phylum Thermoproteota; class Thermoprotei_A; order Sulfolobales; family Acidilobaceae; genus DSZV01. The sequence continues at coordinate 7,850 of JAJHQN010000042.1, forward strand.
TGACGGCATCTCCAGGCTGGGCGCCCTCTACAGGGATCACCCTAACACCGAGAACCCTCCCTTTCGCTCTAGAGTATGCTGCAACCTCAAGTATAAGACCTGCAACACCATCCACATCCCCAGGTACCACTACCAGGTCTAAGCCTGCTAGGCAAACCCCCGAGAGTCTAGCTAGATCTCTAGCTGTTATCTCACCCTCACTAACCCTAGCTTTAAGTTTCAAATCCTCAGCTACAGGTAGTTGGAGCTCGTTAAACCCCACAGCTAAGCCTATCTTAGAGGCTACACTCTCCAAAACCTCGTTGACAACCCTAACGCCCATAGCGAAACCCGGTCTGGGCATCCTAACCCCTGCTACGGCTTCTGCAAGGCCTAGAGAGGACTCCTCCATCCACGGTGCTACGCTTAGATCAACACCTCCCAAACCCGCTTCTAAGGATTTTGTAGCCTCTCCTAAAGCCTTTAAAGCGGTCAACCCAGCGTTTTCAACAGCCTCTCCTAGCCCCTTAACACCTCCCTTCTGATAAGCCTCTCTAAGGTAGTTAGGGTATGTTAGGGATGCTGTAAGACTTACCCTATCACCTGGAGAGTAGCTTAGAGGGTAGTATGGAGTGTATATGGGTTCACCTAGAACGTTAACCCCAACCCTTGTAGTGCTACCCAGATCCTCCTCAGCTATATCGTGGATGAGCTTTGAAATCCTCCTCGAAGCATCCCACGTAGGCTCTTCAAGTAGAATGCCTATGTAGAGGTTACTGGAAACAGCCTCCCCTACAGCCTCCTTAAGCCTAGAACTAGAACTACCAATATTACCCATGGATACTAAGACCTCCTCAGGTTTAACCCTGGCGACGACCTCTAGAATCTCGAAGAACTCGGTGTCACCAGTATTAGGTAAGGTAACTCTAACACTATCAACCTCAATCCCCAACCCGGACTCCACAAGATCCCTAGCTTCAAGCAACCTATACATCTTATCCTCCACAACACCCTCATTCTCAAGAAGCCCTCTTGAGAGATGGAGCGTTAAAGCCCTTATCCTATACGGGTACGCCATCACTAACACCACGTAGTAGCTTAGAGCTCCACCTATTAAACTCTATGATAGTGAGGCCGACGAGGTTTACGGTCTGCTCTCCAAGCCCTAGAATACCTGTGGGGAGGAGTGCATCTTCAAGTGCTCTCTATGTAACCCTTAGATCTCTTCACCTCGTTCTATAGAAAGAGGCTTTGAATTGTAAGCACTCAGGGTGGTTCGAGTCTATAAGAGCTGTTGAGGGGCTTGTGGTGGGAAGCCTTTTGAAGGTAAAAAGGCTTGATTTGCTGGAAAGCTATTTCTCCTCGATCTCCTCTAGGCTCCACGGGCCCTCCTTCCACATCCTCCTAGCTAGTTCTCCATCGTACATGTAGAGGTTGATCAGCTTTCTAGCCTCCTCCCTCTTGACTCTGTGTTCTTCTAGGAACTCGTTTATCTTCTCCACTAGATACTCCTTGAGCTCTCCTGTAAGCATCCTACCACTCCTGTAGTCATCCTCTATCTTTTTAAGTTTGGCGTCGTCCTGTTCGAAGTATATTTTGAGCCATTGGAATGACACGTCTACATCGGGGTTGCCTCCCAGCCTTCTATGGAGCTCTACCGTGGGCTGCCCTCCGGAGAACGCGTATCTCATTATCTTGAATCTCACAGTTTTAGGGTCGTCGTGTAGGAATATTGCTGTCTCGGGCTTCGACGTGCTCATCTTCCCTTCAAGCCCTGTTAAGGGTGGCATGAACTTGGAGTGTATAGCTGCGGTCTTGTAGTAGCCTAGGCTTTCAGCCATATCCCTTTGTATCCTCCAGTACGGGTCTTGGTCTATAGCTGCTGGTATCAGACACCTTCTTTTCTCGAAAAGCGTTGGAACCACCTGTAGAGCTGGGTAGAATATAAGGCCTATGTTTGTTGAGCCTGTGAAGCCGAATACTGCTTTTGCAGTGTTAAAGTTTATCCTTTTAGCCACCTTAACGGCCATCGGGTAGAGCTTCCCTATATACTCTATATCGTGGAATACGAAGGTCCTATCCGGGTCGAAGCCAACAGCTATGATATCAAGTGTGTTCTCGTAAGCCCACCTCCTAACATCTCTAATGCTCATGCCAGGCTCGTCCCAGTACTTCTCATCATCCGTTATCATTATGTAGACGTTAACCCTAAACCTATCCTGAAGCCACTTAGTCAGAATGAATGGTATTAAATGCCCAATATGCATAGGGCCTGAAGGCCCCCTACCGGTGTAGAGGAAGAAACCCCTACCGCCAGCATAGTCGTCTAGCACGAGATCTAGATCGCGGTGGGAGAAGAAAACACCCCTTCTTAAAAGCACGTGGAGCTCCCCAGCTAAACCCTCAATCCTATCCAGGAGCTCCCTTGTTATAGGCTGGGTACCAAATATGTTTATAAGTTTATCGTAGTCAACACGACCCCTAACCTCCCAAGGGGTTACAACAAACTCCTCAGCCACAATACCAAGCCACCGTGGCAGGAGAGGGGGTTAGAGCCTTAAAACGTTGACTGTAGTTGAAACCACAAACTTAAATTTATAGGAGTCTAGTGGGATTCCTAAAACGTTTTAGGTTTTACAAAAGAGTAAAACCCGGTCTATTTAACCACGCACCCCCCACCCGTCAGCTGATGGTGAGAATAGGAATGCCCAGTAGATATGGGTTGGCGCGCTGGCTAGGCTCTCTATGGTTGGTCGTAGTGGTTGTCATAGCTCTAACGCCCCCTCTAGCGGTATCACAGCAGGATTTAGAGACTACGGTGATGCTGGAGAAGGTTAGAAGTGCTGTCGTGTTAATAGTAACTGAGGTTAAAGGCTACATTGTATGGGAGGAGGCCATACCAACGCTTAGAGAGCTAGGACTCCCCCCTATAGTGGAGGTTTCCTCCATAGCCTTCGGCTCAGGCTTTATAGTAACCCCTAACGGCTACATAGTTACAAACGGCCATGTGGTGAACGACTATGAATCTGAGCTGGAGAAAGTGAGACCGCTTCTAAATAACTACGCTAGGACTATAGCTAAGGCTATCGAGGAGGCGAGAGGCGAGAGGTTAAGCGACCAGGATATACAGGGAATTTTCAGAGAGGTGATAGCAGCATATCTAACAAATAAGCTTAAAATCCAGGATTACACTGTTAGAGCTTACGTGGGAGCTGGCAGGGTCGTCTCAGGTATTGGTAACATAGGTAAGCTTTATACCGCCAGAATAGTTCTATCAACTCCCGCTGAGAGGGAGGATATAGCGGTTCTCAAGATAGAGATTAACAACGCCCCCTCGCTTAAGGTGTCACCACAGGATGTTAGGATAGGTGATAGAGTATGGGCTCTCGGATATCCAGGAGTTGTTACGTTTGCCGAGTTTCTAAGTGCTGAGACTCTACTGGAGCCTACAATAACCAGCGGTGTGGTAAGCGGTTACAGGCTTAAGGTTACAGGAGTTAATGTTATGCAATCTGATGTTAACGTTCACCACGGTAACAGTGGTGGCCCTGTTGTAAACTCTAAGGGTGAAGTTATAGCTGTCACATCTTTCGGGGCTGCAGATCCATCGGATAGCGGTAGAGCGGTTCCTGGCTTCAACTTCTTCGTCCCAGCCTCTATTGTGGCGGAGTTGCTTAGGAGGGTTAATGTTAATAGTGAGGAGAGTTATACGATAAAGCTTTACGAGGAGGGGTTGAGGTTGTACTATGAGAGGAAGTATAGTGAAGCTATCAAGAGGTTCCAGACTGTTAAGAACCTCTATCCTGGATTTCCGTTTATAGATGACTACATATCCAACGCTCAGGCCGCTATACTAAGGGGTGAGGAGGCTTCAACTATAAACCCTGTTGTGGTTGCAGCAGCTGTAGCTCTAGTAGTTATAGCGGCTGGTGGTGGTGTAGGGTTTGTCTTGTTAAGGAGGAGGTCTAAGCCTCAGCCTTACACACCTCAAACTCCCTATCAGCCTCCTCCACGGCAGCCAGCATCTCCAGTTGAGGAGCTTAGAACAGCTGATTACAGGGTTAGAGTCCCTCCAGGCTACTCTTTCTGCATTAACTGCGGTAAGCTAATACCATCTAATAGTGTTAAGTGCCCGTACTGCGGGGCGGAGCAGGAGAGTGCGTAGGCTTGGATAAAAGGCTTGTAGCACTACTAGCTACATTCCTTGTCCTGGCATCACTCCTACCAGCTGTGCCGAGAGACACGATTGTATACGTTGCTTTAAGTAGCTCCAGTAGCACATCACCTAAGGTTGGGGATGAGTGGGTCTACGCTATCTACAACGGATCCCAGCTTGTAGGTAAATCAGTGGTTAAGGTTGTAAGCGAAAACCAGGGTCTCTACACAGTGGAGTTCACCGACTACGATGTTCAAGGGCAGCCCGAGGCTTCCAGCGATGTTCTAGTAGACTCCAAGTGGGGTATCAAGGTTATACCGTTAGGTGAGGATGTGAAGTTGAATAACGTTACTTTCAACCCACCGCTACCACTCGTATTCCATCCAACCAGTCCAAGTGATAAGGTTGAACTGGATATAGAGGCTAAAGTGTACATCAACGGAGAGCTCGCAGGCACAAGTAAAGTTAAGGTTCTACTGAGGGTGATCAAGGAGTCGAAATACGTATACAAAAACGTGGAGATCCCAGTATACCTGGTTAATCAAACCCAGATAGTAACTGCAGAAGGTTACCAGGACACAACAACAACCCTCTACTACATCAACAACGACTTCAAACTACAATTCAAGATTGAAGAGGAAGGGCAAACACTAGAGCTTGAATCATATAAACTAGATCCAGACCCGCTGGATAAGTATAAAACCCCAACAACTACTACTACAACAACCCCAACTACAACTACAACGACAATAACCACTACAACGACAACAACGACTAAGACCACAGCAACCCCAACAACCACCACTACCACAACAACGACAACAAGCCCGACAACAACAATAACGGCAACTCCACCACCACAGCTACCAGCAGAGCAGCTACCACCAC
>JAJHQN010000107.1 GCA_020833325.1 Desulfurococcaceae archaeon
CCTTTTACTCTTAGTTCTAGTACTCTAATACAATCACCGGGCATTGTTGATTGTACTTTGAGGTACACCTCGTATCTTGGCTCGTCTAGGAGTACATCGTATACTGTTTCTTCTCTTGTGTAGAGGGTTGCCTCAACTTCAGCTATGTCTTCCTCCTCTAGCACCTCTAAGTCCTCGAGACATGGGGCTCCAGGCGTGGGTTCCCATTCATCCCCTATGGGGTCTTCTCTTAAAACCAGCTTCATCGCCATGCTTTTCTTTTGCTTTTGGAGCCTTATATCTCTTGGTGTTTAAGACTTTCCTTCTCTAAGGCTTATCTTCGGGTGAGCCTATGGGCGTCGTTGTTAGGACTGGGTGTAGGCTTCACGCTGGCTTCTACTACGCTGGTTTGGATTGGGGTGTTAGGTGGGGTGGTCTAGGTTTCTACGCTGATAGGCCGAGGGTTGTTGTTGAAGCGTCAAGATGCGATGGTCTGGAGCTTGTTGGTTTCGGTGTTAGGGAGCCTCTTGTGAGACAGGCTTTAGGGGTGCTCGGCATAGAGGGTGTATGCTTGGAGGCTAGAGAGCTTATACCAGCACATGTGGGTTTAGGTAGTACTACACAGTTGCTACTAGCTGTGGCGGTCGCGGCATCGCATGCTAGGGGTTTGAGATTGGATCCATTCGATCTAGCTGTGAGGCTCGGCAGAGGTAGGGTCTCGTGGGTTGGAAGCCTGTTATTCAAGCTAGGAGGATTTGTTATGGATGCCGGGACGCCGAGCCCTTTGGGGCCGAGAGCTCTTACACGACTTGAAATACCCGGGGACTGGGCTTTCGTCATGGTAACTCCTGGTGTGGAGAGGGGGTTTAGCGAGGTTGAGGAGCCCAAGATAATGGGGAAGCCGTGGGAGCCCAGCTTAGAAGCATCATACCATATGAGTAGGGGGGCCCTGAGGCTAGCCTCAGCGGTGGCCAGGGGGGATCTAAGGGAGGCTCTAGAGGGTCTTAGGGAGGTTCAGCTGGGTACAGGCCTCTACTTCTCATTAATCCAAGGAGGTGTTTACAGGAGCTCCCTAAGCAGGGTGGTTGATGAGGCTAGATCTAAAAACATAACCCTAGCCCAGTCAAGCTGGGGGCCTACACTGTACACTATAACAGATTACAGAAATGCGGGTAGCGTAGTGGAGGAGCTAGAAAGAATACTGGAAACCCTAAACCTAAGAGGGGTAGTAGTGGTTAGCAAGCCTAGGAATGAGGGTGCAAGTATACAAAATAAATCCTAAACCAATCCTCAAACCTTAGCTGTTGCTAGCTTCTTCTCAAGCTCGTCTATCATCTTACTAACAATAAACACTATCTCCTGGCTAGCGTTTATCTCTATAAGCCTCTCATATACACTTCTAAGCTTTCCTAAATCCTTAGCTCTATAAGCCTTCCTAGCCTCATCATACAATACAATGTCCTCCCCGCTAACCTTCATGCACATACTACTACACCTCCCTTCCTTAGATGTCGACTCTGGAGTTTTTAAGATTATATAATGTACCTCCCCCCTGCGGGGAGGAGCTCCTATAATTGGAGGCTTGTGTTCCTCAACATGCTTCAACACTATTCTAATTTAAGCTTAGATTATTCTTAGACGCTTGGGGGTCTTTAGGGGTGTCTGGGTTTAATGTCTTCGATAAGCTTAGGGTTTTAGCTGAGAGGGGTTTGGATCCATATGTTTCAGTTTACAGGTTTGAGGTTACAGCTAGAGCTGAGGATATTAGGGTTAGGTACTCTAGCCTAGCTCCTGGCGATGAGACGAATGACGTTGTTAGTGTTGCTGGTAGAGTATGGCATGTTAGGAGTCATGGAGGTATAACATTTATAGACTTATATGATGAGACGGGGAGAATCCAGATTGTTATTAGAAGGGATGCTCTTGAAGCCAACCCTAGGCTAGGATTCCTAATGGGGGTTCTAGATAAAGGTGATATTATTGGTGTTAGGGGTAGGGTTATAAGGACTAGGAGGGGGGAGATATCGGTTTTAGCTGAGGATATGGAGCTCCTAGCTGTAACCTGGAGGCCCATACCATTCCACGAGTTCGGTGTTAGGGATCCGGAGCAGAGGTATAGGGAGAGGTACATTGATATAATGTTGAACTCTAGGGTTAGAGGGGCTATAGTGAACCTCTATAGATTAGAGATGGAGATGAGGAGGATTCTGGATAGCAAGGGTTTCGTAGAAGTTCACACGCCAAAACTACAGCCTATATACGGTGGGGCTTTAGCGAAACCCTTCGTGACTAGGATCAACGCCCTAGATAGGATAGTCTACCTTAGCATAGCCCCGGAGACGTACCTTAAGAGGCTTGTTGTAGCAGGCCTCCACAAGGTCTACGAGATAGCAGTATGCTTTAGGAATGAGGATATAGATGCAACGCACTACCCTGAGTTCGTACAGCTAGAAGCGTACCAGGCTTTCGCAGACTGGAATGACATGATGGCTTTAACGGAGGAGCTCATAGCAGAGTCTGTGAAGAAGGTTTACGGAGACTACAAGGTTGAAGTCGAGTCTGAGGGCGAGGTTAGAGTAGTAGACTTCACCAGACCCTGGAGGAGGGTTAACTTAGAGGAGTCGATTGAGAGTATTTTAAAAACAAGGGTTAGGGGTAGAAGTAGGGAGGAGCTCTTAGAGATAGCGAGAAGCCTGGGAGTCGAGGTTAGGGATCCGAGGAAGGGTAAAATTCTAGAGAAGATCTTCGAGAGGCTAGTAGTACCCAGCATAGTCAACCCAACGTTCGTAACACTATTCCCAAGAGA
>JAJHQN010000108.1 GCA_020833325.1 Desulfurococcaceae archaeon
TTATACTAGTGGAAGCTGAGTATCAGCGTGGCTCCCGTATGAAGGTTACCTTGCGAATGTCGAGATTCCTATGATCTCTATTGCTAGTGTTAAATCTAGGTCGTTGCGGCCCATCTCCTGCCCGGTGCCGGGTCCTCCTCTAAATGGATCTAGTACGGCTATAGCTAGGTACACCCTCTCCCCTATATCGTTGGGGATGAATAGTGAGACTGTAAGTGTGGTCATGGCTGTTGATGGGGGCCATGTGTTTTCAACTGATGCTAGCTCCCAGTATAGGAATGTCCTGCTATCCACAATGCTCCAGTCGCTTCTCACGAGTAAGACCTTTAGTATGGGGAGCTGGCCTTGGTCGACGCATGTGAAGCTACCCATCTCCGTATCGTGGAAGTAGACTCTAAGCACTACCATGACGCCGGCGAAGAGCCTAGGGTCTATGCTTACATCCTTTATCATGAAAGCGAACCCCCACTCTGTGTCTGGCTCAACTCTACCGTCGACTTTCACTACGGAGTAGTCTAGGAACTTGCTATCCTCGTCGACACTGCAGATTACCTGAGGTGGGTTAGAGCTCCCGTAGTAGTAGTCCTCTGTAGTGAATATGAGCTCTCCAACACCATTACCATCAACATCTACTACGATAATGTAGGGGTCGTAGCTCGACATGCTCCTAGAAAAGTCCTGCCTGTAGACTGTGAAACTTGTAGCTAAACCCTTCAACCTAACCTCTGCTATGCTAGCTTCGATAGCGCCTTTTCTAGAGTAGGTTCCATAGTACCAGAATCCTAGTGCCCCACTATAGTTACCGTTATCAACGTAGATGTTGTACGAGCCGTCGGAGGTCTTATACCTGAAGTAGAACCCCTGCTCTGGCTGGAATCCTAGCACCTTGACCCTGTATAGTGTGGAGCCTTCAACGTATGTTAGGAGTATGTTGAGCCTACTACCGCTCCCAGGCTCAAAGCCTATGATGGCGTTTCTAAACCTTATAACCCTATCCAGGGGGCAGTTGTTACAGGTGCTTTGGATGGAGTAGCCGTAGGTTGCTCCACCTGTGGTGTAACCTCTAACCCCTGTAGTCGGGTTAACGTTGCTTAGAGCATTCGGGTCCTTTAATTCTACACCTGGAGAGTTTAAGATATCACCTATGAAGATAACCCTCTGCTCTACGGATACAGCCTTCAACACCACATCTTCTATGCTTGCTCCACGCCCTTGAACTGGATGTATTACACCTCTATCTGATAGTAGTGATACGGCTATTCTCCTGTGTTTAGCCATCATACCTGGATCTACCTCTACTAGCGCGGCCTCACCCGGGTTTAGGGTTATCGGTGCCCTTGATACCCTCACTACCTGAGGGTACTTTGTTATACTCCTAATAGGCTTATCCTCCTCGGGTTGGTAGTCTGTGAGGTTTACTATGTATAGTAGCCTGTTGGCCGTCAAATCAACTACATAGAGTGTTTTAAGGGTTACTCTTACAGTCCCCGTATTGTTAACCCAGAACGCCGGGTACCTACTATCCAGTGGTGAGAGCCAGGATACCTGTATCTTCTCAGCTAGCCTCTCAAGATGGGCTAAGCTAGATCTCTCCTGCTCCTCCGCAACCCTACGATAGTCTAGGAGCACCTGTAGGAGGAATGGAACCAGTATTACGAGAACCACTGTTAAGACAATTAAACCTCCTATAAGCTCCGCCTGCCCCCTCCTCAAGACCTGAACCTCCATCACAGGTATTACCTGGATGCTCCGAATATCTCTTAATTCAAAGGCTGTCATGGGCTAGTTAATCACGACGTAATAGGTTCTCCACTCTTTAACGCTACCAGGGCGTGGACCGTGAGAGCCCAAGCATCTTTAATAGCCTTAGTAATCATGATAGCCGTAGTCTTAGCCCTCGGCTTAAGTTTCATATCCTTCTTCAACCACCACTACTCGGAGATGTCGAGGGAGAGAGCTAGAATAGCGTACCTAGCTGGGATTCCGGCAAGCATAACAATAATCCCCGTACACTCAAGTGGAGTAGTGGAGTCTACTGGAGATCGCGTATGGTGCCATTTAGTCGAGGTAGCTAACATCGGGTCCGCGGAGCTAACCATATGGGTGGCCTTTGGGGGAGGCTATGTGGATGAGAGAGGGTTCCCTAGGCTAAGCCAAGCCCATGACGTAGTGGAGGTTGTAATTGTTAAAATTAAGGAGGGGTTCCTAGAGGTACCACGATGCCCTGAGGGGTCAATAGAAGGTGTTGATGTAACCTACAACACGCTACAGGCTATGAGGGTGTACACTGTAGATAAATGGAGATTAGATGAGCTAGGCAACCCCCCAGGCTATACGTTCAAAGGTTTCACAAGGCTAACGTTGAAACCAGGAGAGTCTAAGACATTCTATGTGAAAGCGGCATCTACAGAGGATACCTGGACTCTAGCCGTGCTAATAGGTAACTTTAACAATAACCTATACATGGTAGGAGTGTATAGGTTGCCACACTAAAGGAGTAGCCGCTCTAATACATTCTAAAACCCGACGCGTCCTATAGACTATGTAGCGACACTTAACCACTCTAAAGTAACTACAATATAGATGTAGAGCTATGAGATATTTTAAACTCTCGGATATGCTGGTTATCCGTACTCCTGTTGAGTTACTTGAACTTTCGGGTTTCCTGAATAGTATATACAGGTATTTATATAGGAGTCCTATGCAAATTTGCTTGGTGAGGGGAGATGGCTGAGATCCCCGGCTACGATATGGGTAGGGTTCCGAGGTCTCCTATAAGCTG
>JAJHQN010000110.1 GCA_020833325.1 Desulfurococcaceae archaeon
TCAGCCTGGTAGTCCCAGTTTCTAACGTCCACCTTGAATCCCAGCGTCTCCTCTATGTATCTCATGTTATCACCTCTGGGATGTGACCCCCTCCCCGCATCCCTGGGAGGCTTTACGCCTCCCCCGAGCGGTTTGTCGGTTTTCCGCTCGGACGCGCGCACATCACCCTTCTCAGCGTCCCCATTCTTGGGGCATCACATTTCAGCTGGCGGGGGCCCGCCTGCCTAGGGGGTAAAGACCCCCTAGGCACCATGTACTTGTATTTTAAGTGTTGCTTATATCTTTTTATGCTGTTAGCAGGTAGCAGATATGTTAACGTAGACCTCAACCCAAAAATTACCAGTCTGTACCGCTTGGAGGTTTAAGGGTTGCACTATATGTTCCCATGTTCGACTAGTAGTCTTACGATATCCGGGTCCTTTAGGGCGTGCCCTGTTGCCACTAGTACCACCGTCTCCCCCCTATCCACTAGGCCCTCCTCTAACGCCTTCAGGTAGCCTGCTAGTGATGCTGCGCTCGAAGGCTCCACTCCCAGCCCTTCGAGTCTTGCTAGCATCTTAATAGCCTCTAGTATCTCCTCATCTGACACTGTTAGGAGGGCTCCCCTGGACTCCTCTACTGCTTTAAGAGCTTTAACCCAGTTTACAGGCCTTCCAATCCTTATGGCTGAGGCTATAGTTCTAGGCTCCTCTACAACCTGGAGCTCCCTGGATCCAGTTGACCAGGTTTTAGCTAGGGGTGCTGCCCCGGTAGCCTGAACCCCTATCATCCTAGGGGTTCCGCTTATAACGCCTAGATCTCTAAGCTCCCTAAACCCCTTCCATATAGCTGATATGTTCCCAGCGTTCCCCACCGGGACTACCACGACGTCTGGGGTGTTGCCTAGCTCGTCTACAAGCTCGAAAGCCAGCGTCTTCTGCCCCTCAAGCCTCCATGGGTTTACGGAGTTGAGTGGGTAGAGTTTGCTATAGCTCCTCTCCACGTACTCCTCTAACACGAGCTCTAAAGCATCGTCGAAGAACCCCTCGACCTCTACAACCTCAGCTCCATGTAGTAGTGCCTGGGCAAGCTTACCCCTAGCAACACCACCCCTAGGTAGGTAGACTAGACACCTAAGCCCAGCTCTGGCAGCGTAGGCTGCAGCAGAGGCAGCAGTATTCCCAGTACTAGCTACGACCACACCCTCAACCCCAAGACCTTTAGCTATAGTAACCCCCACCGTCATACCCCTATCCTTGAAGCTCCCCGTGGGGTTTGAGCCCTCGAATTTAACGAAAACGTGGGGGTCAGCAGCCCTATCGACTCTAACCAGTGGTGTCCCACCTTCACCTAGGCTGACGGGATTAACCCACTCAGCCAAAGGGAGGAGCTCCCTATACCTCCAAACACCAAACCTCCTAGCCCTAACCCTCCCCCACTCAAACCCGCTATCAACTGGTGTAACAACCTCTAGGAGGCCACCGCAAGACCTGCAGGTGAAGAACCTCGGGTTAGGCGGGAAGAGGGATCCACAGGTGACACATCTCAGTCGAACACCCTCCCTAAACAAGCTCATGTTTCCAAACCAGACACCAGTAGGGTTATAGTGCAACCAAGCCTTAAAAGGGAGTAATTGTGAACTCTCACTCTAGCTTAAATAGGCTTAGGTTATCTAGATCTATGGCTTAAACTTGTAAGGCTGATCCCCTACACAAGATATGGTGTTGTCATAGGTGTTAGATGGCTAGGTGAGAATAACGTTTCAAAGAATGAGCTGGTAGACTACGTGGTCAAGATAATGGTTGAAGGTGGTCTTAGAACGACTGCCCTAGAACCCCTAGATGTTGTGAGAGAGCTACTTGGAGAGCGAGGCAGACAAAGCTAGCTTTTAAGCCGTGAGCGCTTACGCCTATTAAAGCTTACTTCAGAGCTTACTTCGCCCCTAGCGGAAGGTAGCATCTCGCTCTACAGCTACTGTTGGCAGGCGAAACAAATATAAAGCTAGAGTGACTACAAGTAGAAGGTGGAGAGGAGCCGGTGTGGGAAGGGAGATCCCGATGGTCCCACCGGAGCCGAGGCCCCCCGGCCCTGAAAGGTGATACCCCAAGAATGGGGACCCGATAGAAAGATGAGGAGTGCGCTTCCGAGCGGAGATCCGACAAACCGCTCGGGGAGGCCCTAGCATAAAGCTAGGCCTCTAGGAATGCGGGGAGGGGGTCATGGGTATGCTGTTGGAGCTCTCCAACATTACAATAGTGAAGGGTGGCTTGAAGCTCGTAGGCAATCTTAGCTTAACGGTTACAGGTGGCTCCATAGTCTGCATTAGGGGTAGGAATGGTGTTGGTAAGACTAGCCTTCTCAGAGTTGCAGGTTTCATTGAGAGACCCTATGGTGGCACGGTTAAGTTCATGGGCTTGGATGTGTGGGGTTTAGATGAATCACGCAGGTCTAGGGTTAGGCTTGAAAACGTAGGCTACGTCCCGCAGTTCTCGGGGCTCATAGAGGAGTTGAATGGCTTGGAGAACGTGGAGCTCCCCCTAGCACTACTAGGCTACGATGGTAAGGCTAGGAGGACTGCTGCCTTTGAGGCTCTAAAGCTCCTAGGGGTTGACCATGTTGCGTACAAGAGACCCTATGAGATGAGCGGGGGTGAGAGGATGAAGGTTGCGATTGCTAGAGCTCTAGCTAAGAAACCAAAGCTAATGCTATTAGACGAGCCCACAGCAAGCCTAGATCCAGAGTCGAGCAC
>JAJHQN010000067.1 GCA_020833325.1 Desulfurococcaceae archaeon
TTCTAGAGAGTTTAACAAGCTTAAGCCTAGGTGTATCGTTAGCCTCAGACCCGCTATGCTAGCCTCAGTGTAACCCATGATACATGTTGCCATCGCGTACTGTAATATGTTGAGAGCTAAACCTACCTCAACCCTAGCAACCACGCTACCCACCTTAAGCTCGATAGTCGCATACACTAGTAGCAACCACTATAAGGATAGGATCTCTAGAGCTCTAGCAACCTCAATTGGTATGTTGGGGGTGTAGTATGATTACGTGTAGTTGCCGGCGGGATTTAAGCCTGCGACCACCGGCTTCACAAGTCTTCTCGTAGGTTCTAGGCTTTAGTATATGTCTTTGAGTTTTAGTGATTTTAGTGCGATTGTTGTGAGCAGAGATGCTAGTATTAATAGGTATACATATGTTATGATTAGAGGTACCCCGTATTCTATATTGCATGCTTCTCCTATGATGTTGGCTATGTGCGTTGTTGGGATTAGGTAAGCTAATATCCTTAGTTGTTCTGGGAAGAGCTCTAGGGGGTAGTAGACTGGGGCCATGAATGTTATTATGAACGCTATGGAGTTACTCACTATAATGATTGTATTGTAGTCTCTTGAGAGTAGAGTTAGCGCTGTGATGTAACCCATGATCGTAAGTATATACCACCCAGCTACGAGCCCCAGTAGTAGTAGCGTTATGTCCTTGATTTCTATCAGCTCCACAATCCACAGAACCGTGATCACGATTACCGTTGCTGGGAGTGTCTGCATCGCATTTGACAGTAGTACTCCTAGGAAGTACTCTAGCGGTGTAACAGGCTTTGTTAGTAGGATAGCTATCCTCTTCAGGAGCCTGTCAACGGCCAGATCTTGGCTCGCTGTACTGAAACAGTATATCAGGGTGAGGGTTACCGTGCCAACAGCTATGAAGGGTTCGAGCCTAGCTGGTGCAATAATGAGGAATGGCACTAGTATGGTGAATGGGAGTAAGACCGTTAGGTATAGGTAGAATAGCTTGTTCCTGAGTATCCATAGAGCGTAGATCATGCTAATAGCATAGACCCTATAGATGTTGACCACCGCCACCACCCTCCAGTAATCTTATGAGCTGGAGGTAAGACTCCTCCAAACTAGGTCTATCTATGCTGAGCTCCGAGACCCAGTCTCTGAAACCCGCCAGGTAGTCTAGTAGCTTAATAAGCTCCCCCTCATCCACGACATAAAACTCTATAACATCGCCACTCCTGTGATGAAATCTCAGCGGAAGGTTCTCTAGAGCCTTGGACCCACGTAGTCTCACCTGAACCCTATACCTGTAGCCCATCTTGCTTAGAAGCTCTCCTGGGCTACCGTTGAATACCAGCTGGCCTTTGTAAAGAAGGAGTACACGACTAGCTATGTCCCTAACCTCATCGATATAATGTGTCACCAGTATAATCATGCTACCACGCTCCCCAGCGTACCTCATTATTATATCCCAGAGTTTAACCCTCATCTCCGGGTCTAGCCCAACCGTTGGCTCATCGAGTAAAAGTATTTCTGGCGAACCCAAGAATGCTTGGGCTAGGAGAACTCTTCTCTTGAACCCACCTGATAAATACTCGATCTTCGTGGAGGCATATTCTTGGAGCATGAAATCATCTATTATCCTACTAACCTCCCTCATAGCCTCATACCTATTCAAACCTTGGATCAAGGCTAGGTAGTATAAGTACTCTCTCACAGAGAGATACTCATGCAACCTAGCCTCCTGAGGCATAACACCAAAGAAACCCTTCGCCCTAGCAACATCAGGACTTAAACCATTAACCGAGACGAAACCCCTGCTGGGACTAATCTCTCCATCAATAATCCTAACCAAAGTAGTCTTACCACTACCATTTGGACCAGCGAGAATAACCAAAGGCTCATCCACTAGAGTAAAACTAACACCTCTCAATGCAACAATCCCAGAACCATAGATCTTCCATAAATCTCCACAACGGATCTCAACCACGACCTAAACCCCAATTCACCATTAAATCCTCCACGATCCAAGCTATTAACCTCATGTTTCTCAAAGATACAATCACAAAATCACAGTTTGGAGCCGCCGGCGGGATTTGAACCCGCGACCACCGGCTTACAAGGCCGGCGCTTTCGGCCCGCGCAGGCGGTCTACCAGCTGAGCTACGGCGGCTCCTTTTGAGTATTATTTTAGGCTTGGGGCTTATAAGGTTTTTTAAATTCCCCTGTTCTCCTCTAATCTCGGTGGTTTTAGTTGTCTCTTAGGGTTTTGGATCTTGTTAGGAGGCCTCCTGTAACTGTTGGTGTTGGGGTTTCTGTTAGGGATGTTGTTAGGGTTATGTATGAGAACTCTATTGGTAGTATTGTTATTGTAGATGATGTGGGTAGGCCTATTGGTATTTTTACTGAGAGGGATTTATTGAGGCTTGTAGCTCAGGGTGCCTCCCTAGAATCTCCTGTGGATACTGTTATGTCTAGGGATCTGGTTGTAGTTAAAGGTGTTGAGGGTGTTGTTAGAGCTGCTATGTTGATGAGCGAGCATAGGATTAGACATCTACCAGTTGTAGATGATGAGGGTAAACTCGTGGGGGTTATATCCGTTAGAGATGTTGTTGACGCTCTAAGGGGTGTCCTAGCTGTTAGGGCTGCAGAGGGGGAGCTTAGCTTATTCACAGCATAGTGGTGCCGCCGCCGGGATTCGAACCCGGGACCTCCGGATCCCCCAGGCCCCTCTTCTCCCTTTCCGACTCCGTATTTGTAGGGGCCGTATGAGTCCGGCGCTCTACCAGGGCTGAGCTACGGCGGCCTCCTGTTTTGCTATTGTTGGTCTGGGGTTTAATAGTCTTCTTTAGTTTGGTTCTTTGGTGTCCTCGTGTTTTGCCATGTATGTTATTATGGCTTCTCTTATTATCTCGCTTCTACTTCTTCTGGTTTTGAATGTTAGTTCGTTTAGTTTGGCTAGTAGTGTTGGTTCTATTTTGAATGTTACTACTACGAGTTTTTCATAGGGTTTCCATGTTTCCATCTCTCTTCCCCCCTTTTACGGTATTACCTTTGTTGTGTTTTTTAGCTTCTAGTTAGTAGTGTTTCATAGGGGGTTCTGTGTACTTATTCTATGGGTTTCTGTATGTAATCTACGATCTAAGCTTTACGCTCTCCACGTTCACCTTTATATCTAGTGTTTCTCCAGCGGGGGTTTGGGTTAGGAGTGTTAGCTCCCAGGCTACTGGTATTCTGCTTAGGCTTGCTAGTTTAGCGTGCACTCCTACATTATACCATTTGAACTGTGCTGTTAGGGGGGTTTGTTGTGGTTGTATGAGAACCTCTACTCCCCGGGCTTCTCCACCCTCCACTCTTACCTTTGAGAACGCTATTTGAACCCACTGTGGTGGGCTTGCAACCCTTCTGGGGCTGTAGAATGTTGACCAATCTATGAGTGTTGCGTTCCCCACGTATATTAGAGCGTATAAGGGGGCTATCCCCGGGAACGGCTCTACAGCCACTATGGAGCCGTCGGGGGCTTGGCTGAACTTAATGTTTGTAGCGAAAGCCTCATAGTACTCCAGGGGGTCTAGGAATGTTAGGCTACCGTTAGCTTCAACTCTAACAAGCCATATTAGGGTTGTCCTCGTGTAGTTGAACCTATACTCTGCTATGACATCGCCTCCACCACCATAAACCTTTATTACCCCGCTTCTAGCCCTAACATCGTTTAAAACCTCAACCCTCCATGTTGAGTTACCAAACTCCATTGTGTAGATGAGGCTCTCAACACCATCTAGTACATCTGCTAAACTAGGCTTTGAGGCGAGAGCTTTCAAAGGGGATATGTGTGAGTTGTAAACCCACAGCCCAGCCGTAGCTGAGGCTAGTGTTAGCAGGAAGAGCACTATCATTAAAGCCCTTACAAGGGAGACCAAACCCTAACCCCCACGTACACCGGGAGCACTAGAACCTTTATAGGCTAGTGTTAGGTTTAATAACCCTAGAGTTTAGAGAGACTCGGGGGTCTTGGAAGTTGACTGTTGGGATGGCTAAGGGTATAAACTCTATGGGCCACCTAGGCTGGGTTACAGTTAGGTGTAGGATATGTGCCACCTGGCTTGACATGACGGGGGGTGTGGGTAGGGTTAAGAAGAGCATTGTATACGCATGCCCTAGGTGTGCTCAAGAGTATGAAGCCTACTTCTGCCGTGCATGCGCTAGGAAGGTTAGGTATACGTGCCCCTACTGTAAAACACCTTTAACTCTGGTAACACCACTTGTAGAGGCCTAAAGTCCATGGATGGATATAGTGTTGTGGAGGAGTTCGTCAACGAACACTATAGGGTTTTAAGAGTTGACTATGGTGGTAGGAGGGTTTACAGCATAGACTACTACATTAGACTAGGTAAGGTCCCGGAGTGCGGTGAGAAGCTCTCACTAGAGGATGTAACACTGTGCTACGTGAAGCTAGGCTTATGCGAAGCCGTAGTATCCATTGTTAACGATGTCATAGAGCTTATCAACGCCAGGCTTATCGTTGAAGCAGAGGAGGACCCGGCTGGGGGATCTCCAGTTAAAGCTAGGGAGGTATGCTTAGCTGAGATCTCAAAGCACCTGGAGGCCCTTGGAACGTGAAGGTCTGCGCCCTACTATCAGGGGGTAAGGATAGCAACTACGCATTATACAAGGCTATAAGAGAGGGGGCTGAGGTTTCATGTATAGTCATAGTACACCCTATGAGAGACGATAGCTGGATGTTCCATACAATCAACACTAGGGTAGCCGTACTCCAAGCCGAGGCCATGGGCTTCAAAAGTAAAACATACAATGTAGAGGTAACAGGGGTTAAGGAAGAGGAGGTGGAAGAGCTTAGAGTAGCACTAGCTAAGATAAAAAACATAGAAGAATACGACACAATACTCGTAGGAGCCCTATCAAGCAGATACCAGGTGGAGAGAGTTAAACACATAGCCTCAAAACTAGGAGTCAAAGTCTACGCGCCAAACTGGGGCTTAGACCCAGAAGAATACCTTAAAACACTAGTTAGAGAAGGCTTCAAATTCATAATAACAAGCATAACAGTAATGGGGCTACCATTCAAACTCCTAGGCAAACCAATAGGACTAGAGGAGGTAGAGGAGATAGTAAGACTAGCGAAAACCCACCACTTCAACCCAGCATTCGAAGGAGGAGAAGCGGAAACCCTAGTCTACGACGCACCACACTACAAGAAAACAATATGCATAGAAGGAAGAAGGGTTAAGATTAGAGAATTCGAATACAAACTATTAGTTGAAAAAGCAAAACTCGAAGAAAAAGGCAGTCACTGCATAAAAATACTCTAAAAACCACCAGCAAAAGCGAATCCTTAAGTAGAAATAGATATAAGAGGTAAGGGCTTCATGGGAGTCTATGTTGTTTAACATTGGTTCCTTGTTGGGGGAGAAACCTCGCATCTCAACTCTAACACAAAGCCCTCCCCAGTGGAGGGTAGGCTATACTCTAGAGTGTAGAGTGCCATGAGAAGTTTAAAATGCCACACTCCTACGTAAGGTAATATCAACCTATGTAAATCCTGTGTAAAACTTAGAACAGTAGGCGAAAGCTCTAGGTTTCGTTAGAGCTAGGATAGGGCTAAGCTATTCTATAGCGTTACACTTAGATCCCGAAGAGTGGGCTAGGAAGTATACTTTAACGGGGAGGCTTGTGGAGCCTGAGGAGGTTGCAGAGCTCGTAGTATCGCTAATAAGGATTCCTTCGGTAAACGGGGAGACAGTAGTAATAGATGGAGGGGGGCTCGTGGCGTCTCCGTGAGCGGGCTTCATGAGACCTTTCCACTTTATATGTAAAGGTTTATATACTAGGTATAGTAGAGCTTTAGAGGAGCTGGCCTGTGTATGGGTAAGCTCGCTAGGCTACTCGACTTCGTGGATTTCGGTGAGATATGCAGAGGGTGTCAGGTAAACTGTTGCCGCAGGTTCTACGCTATCCTCCTAGATGAGGAGGTTGAGGAGTTTAAAGCTGTAGCTAAACCTATTAAAACAAGATATGGCATTGTACACACCCTAGGCGACCCACATGGAGGCGTCTGCCCATACCTTAGATCAGACGGCTTATGCAATGTATACCCTAAGAGGCCCTTCGACTGTAGATTCTGGCCTCTCATGATACACTATGATAGTACAAGTGGGGAATTCGTAATACACCTAGATATGGAGTGCCCCGCAGCCAGAGAAGGTAGAATCCCCAAGGAGCTCCTAGATAGAATGCTGAAAACAGTGTTAAACGCAGGCCTAGACGAGAACTGGGTTAAAAGATTCACCTCAACACCGTGGCACGGTAACTTAAAGGAGATAGCAAGAGTTAAAAGCCTATCTAAAGGAGAGAATGTGAGGCTCCAAGCCCCCAAACCTTAAGAGAGAACATGAGGAAACCCACCCTCAACTTCCCCCAAATTCCCTCTTTACCACCTTTAAGTACTTAGAGTAGAGTTTAATGTTGTGCCGCGCCCGACACGCGTCCTAGCCTCATCGTGCTCCGTGACTCGGAGCTCTTGGCTAGGCGTCGCGGCCCCTTGTAATCTTTTCCTCAGCTGAGCCTTATATCTGTTGTTTCAAGTTTTACGCGGGATTTGCATAGGTTGATATTATCTTATGTGGTAGTGTAGCATTTCGAATCCCCCATGATACTCTACACCCATGAAGTCCTAACCCTACGCTGAGGACCCTAACGTTTTCGCCGTCAGCTCAACTGCCGTACTCCTTGCTGGTTGTATAGCAGCGGCTTTCATAGTACTGTATACTGAGAGGCTTGGTAGAGGCTTTATGACTGCTAGCGGTGAAATATTAACAATATCACTTGCCCACTCATATAGGGTGTTGATTCCTGGGAGCAGTATACTATGGATTTAATGTCAGCAGATACCTGCTTGTTCATTATGTCATCACCTAGACTCTCGAAGGGAGATAGCAGTCCTACACTAGAATTGTTGACGAGTATATCGAGCCTGTCGTAGATCTTCACAGCTCTACTTACGAGCATTCTACACTCCTCCCTAGTACTCACATCTGCTAGGGCGAAGATAGCTTTACCACCAACCTCCTCTATAAACTTGATGGTCTCAAGAACATCTTCTAAGCCCTTCTTAGCGTTAACAACAACCCTGGCACCTTCCCTAGCGAGCCTAACGGTAATAGCCCTTCCAATCCCTACCGGGCCCTGTTACAATAGCAACTCTACCTTTAACATCATTTAAGGTCAATAGATCTGCGCCGGTAATCCTCAAGAGTAGGGTTGGAGTTTATAAATAATGATCCTTATTGGATTTTAATTCATTAAAAGCATTTAATTGTAGGGTTCTGGTAGAAGTTATTGGTGTTACCTGTGGCTTTAAATGTAGGGGAGGAGATACTCTATACTGTACTCGTGACTGTTGCAGCGGCCTTGGGAGCTCTGCTTGTCTACTGGGTAGCTCATAGGATAGCTCATAGGCTACTATCGGGGGTTATCGATAGGAGGTTACTTTTACTCCTAGAGTTCATATTTGTTATCCTAGCTGCATCGTTATTCCTAGCTGTGACAGCCCACGTTTACGGGTTCCCATTACTCGCTCTTGTAGCCCTCTCGGTATTCATAGTAGGATCTCTAACACTTCTCGTAGGCTTCAGGCACGTTATTGAGGAGTACTTCACGGGGCTTATATCGGTTAAAGCTTATGGATTGAGGATAGGGGATTACATAGAGTTTAATAATGTGAGAGGACATATAGTAGCCTTAGAGGATACAGCTCTAGCTGTAAGGGATTCCCATAGGGATATAGTATACATACCCTACACCAGGCTAGTACACTCCACCTTCAAGAGGTTTAGGGTTGAGGAGGGTCATGAGATCAGAGTTCGCATACTCGTACCCCACGGGTTTGGGTTGAAGAGGGTTAAAGAGGAGGTATCTAGGCTGGCAGGCTCCCTAGGTATAGAGAATATCAGGGTGGACATAGAGTCTGTTAGACAGGGTGGTGTGATCCTAGTTGTTAGAGGTATAATAAGGGATCCTCGTAAAGAGGATGAGATTAAATACGCTATCCTAGACCATGTATACTCTATTATGAGGTAGAGGTGTTTCCACGTTAAACATAGAACCCTAGATGATGGTTCAACGTCTAGTGAAGCGGTAGTAGCCGTTCTGAATCTGTTTCAAGTTTTATATTGGTTTATAGGGGTTGATGTTAGAAAACCTCAAACCCCACCTTATAAAAGGCTAGCATACAGAGATATAAGCTTCAACCAGAACACAATATAGAGACCTCCCCCCGCTGGGGAAGAGAGGTTACACTATGTTATATGTTAAATCGAAGAAGTTGGTGGATGTGAGGGAGGGTTCTCTATTAACACTAGAACTTAAAAGAGCATACTATGTGCCTGTAAGAGATTCTAGGGTCTCAGATCTCATAACATGGTATGTTGTAACACTACAGAAGGCCGTAGACATAATATGGGATAATATTAGATGGGAGCTTGGAAAACCAAAGCTAGTAAGAAGAAATGGCACACTACAAGTAATAATGGGTTTGAAGCTACACAACCCAATAATACCCGGTGGTGAGAAGTTTAACAGGATGCTTAGGGATGAGCTTATGAGGGATAACCCATATGCAAAGCACTGGGTTGATGCTATTATAAGGAAAGCATACTCAATCATAAAATCATGGAGAAAAAGATATTTGAAAGGTAA
>JAJHQN010000043.1 GCA_020833325.1 Desulfurococcaceae archaeon
AACTCTAACAGCTAAACCTCTATCAACAAGCTCCTCTAAAACCCTACGAGTATACCAGGCGTTAAGCTTGAAGACACGAGAGAGCCTTGAAGCACTCACCCCCACACCCCATAACCCGGCCTTAGCAGTGTTAGAGTAAATGATACCCCTCAACCTACTACCTCCAACCCTCTTAAAGAATTTATCAACATCAGGGTTCACGTACAACCCCACGAGTATGGGTACAAAGACAAACTTAATAAATTTAATACAGTAACTGTACTATTTTCAACTATCGACTTTAAGGTAATCTTCTCCACTCAATAGTAACTTTGATGCGTACTTGCTAGTCATGTAGACGGGGATAGAGTTCTAACACGTTTAAACTCATAAGAACTCCTGTAGAGACGATCTCAACGCTAAGTACATTAAACTATATGGTCTCATATAGGATCGTAGGTTTGTAGAGCCCTCTCTGGAGTTTTAAATCTTCCGCTAAGTTAAGTTAGGTGTTACTTTAGTTTATGTCGAGAGCTCCCTCAACCTAGAGGATAGCTTATTCAAGATCGGCTTCAAGATCGCTCTTCTCATCTAGCCTGTGTTCTCGCTAGGTTTCAATTGGGATCAGCCTTTAAAACTTTACGATATGCCCTTTAAACCCTCATAAACCTCAAGTACAACTTCTTCATCCAGAGCTCCGCGATATGTCTGCAATGGCCTACACGATCTAACCATGATAGCTAGGATGTTAAGGCTAGGAGCTCTAGGGTCTCCAGGGAATCTGAATTAAACTCAGTCTAGGAGCAGACAAGTCCTTACGGCCTAGCAGGTCCTCCTTGTGCTCACAGCTCTAATGCTGGGGGTTACTTAGAGCGATGTTTAAACCTTGGGAGCCCGCCTTTATCCTAGGTGGCCTTCCATTATAGGGACATCAAGCTTCGAGAGGTCTCCTAGCTTTGAGCTTTAGAATTAGTTTCCTCAAATGTGTGATGAGCCTAAAAGCAGGGGTTACCTAAAGTAGTGGTAGGGTTCTTGAGTCGGCCTAAGTGCGACAACTCAGTTAGCTATAGCTAGTCAAGTCCTAGGGGGGAGTTTCAGAAGTGAACCTAGCAGGTTAGCTTCGTTGACGGATAACCCAATGGGGTCTTGTGTTGGCTTGGGTAAGTATGGGATTTGGTGCGGGGGGTGGGATTTGAACCCACGCAGGCCTACGCCAACGGGTCTTAAGCCCGCCCCCTTTGACCTGGCTCGGGCACCCCCGCTCCGTTAGTGTATTCTATGGCTCTAGGGCTTTAAACGCTTAAGATAGTGTTTCCAAGTCTCAGAGCTTGTGGTTTTGTTAGTAGCTTAGGTGCATTCCACCGTCTAGTGGTATTAGAGCTCCCGTTATGTATGATGCTCTCTCTGATGCTAGGAACGCTACTAGGGCTCCTAGATCTCTTGGATCCCCCATTCTGCCTAATGGAACCTTTGATGTCCTCCTTTTAAGTGCTTCCTCGAAGCTTACTCCAAGCCTTTTTGCATCCGCTTCTGCTAGCTGTCTAACCCTCTCTGTTAGGATGTCGTATGGGAGTATAGCGTTAACTGTTATATTATACTTTGCTAGCTCCAGGGCTAGGGTTCTAACTAAGCCTACTATAGGCATCCTCATTATATTACTTGTGGCTAGGTTCTCAAGAGGTCTAATGAGTGTTATTGAGCCTATGAAAACTATCCTACCCCACCTACCTCTAGCCATGAGCTTAGCGGCTTCACGTGAGACCCTCAAAGCACTCATTGTAAGTAGCTTGAACGAATCCTCCCAGTCGTCATCACTTATATCGAAGAAACCCCCAGGCTTAGGGCCTCCAGTACTGTAAACCAGTATATCGAGCCTTCCATACCTGCTCTCTACGTACTTGAAGAGCCCCTCGACATCCTCTTTCACCCTCAAGTCGCCAGCGTAAATATCAACATTAACACTGGCGACCTCCCTAATCCTCCTCCTAGCCGATTCAAGCCTCTCCACACTCCTAGAGAACAGTATAACATCCGCCCCTTCAAGGGCTAGCTCTAAGGCTGAAGCGAAACCCAGGCCGGAGCTACCACCTGTAACTAACGCTAGTTTCCCTCTAAGACCTAGGTCCACGACACCACACCGGCTACCGGGATAGGAGGAGGGGTTTAAGTAAGTATATTCTAAAAACCCGGGATTCAAACCTTTGCTTCTAAGTAGAGTTAGATCTCGCAGGTCTTACATGTGGAGTTCTCTGTTAACTGTACTACAACCTCGTCTCCTTCTCTAGCCTCCTTAACTTCGAAAACCTCCTCTAACCTCTTATCCTTCGCTATCTCGCTCTTCCTCAGAACCCTCCTAGGTATCGCCATCCTTGAGAGTGCTCTGGCCTCCTCCCTCTTCTTCAACAGCCTTCTCGTCTTACTAGCTCTACTCCCCCCGAACACTATGACTTGCACTCCTTTACTCTCATCCCTATACACTGTGAAGCCCTTGAGGCCTCCGAGCCATGCTATCATGTATGCTGAGTACACACTCTCAACCGGAGCGTCTCTCGGTAGGTTCACTGTCTTGCTTATAGCCTGGTCTACATAAACTTGTGCCGCCACCTGGTGTGCCATGTGATACCATAGGTCGAAGTCCATTGCAGTAGCGTACTTGCGGGCTAGCCTGTAGAGGCCTTCTATGAAGCCTCTGGGAGCCCCCTTCTCCTCAAGACTTCTAGCTAGGTCTGGGAGAGCCCACCTAAGGCTACCCTTACTAGCTCCTACAGCCTCGTAGACCTCCGTTATAGCCTCCCCAGTAGCCCCCGTGTCTCTGGCTAGGGCTAGCAGGTCGTCTCTAAACCTCCTTATTATCTCCAGGAAAGTCCCTATAGCTACCTGCCTCTTATATACAAGGGCGAAGTAGGGTTCGATACCACTGCTAGACCCAGCTAGTATACTGATGGTCCCTGTAGGGGCTACAGTTGTAACAACGGTATTTCTAGGAGCCTTAGCTCCCAGAACTCTACCGTAAACACCGAGGATCCCCCAAGCTCTCTCAGGAGAGTATATGGCTAGGGCTAGTAGCAACTTGGGGTTCTTGACTACCTCAAGCGGGCTCGACTTAAGAGCTCTCCAGTAATCCTCCCTGTTCACACCGAAAACCCTTAAAGCTATAGACTCTAGAACGTCTACAGGAATTAGTCTAAGAGAACCGTCGGGCTCAACCCTGGATGCTGAGAGGCCTGCGAGCTTGCCCATAATAACATCAGGTATCCTAATACCATTATGGTATTTAACTTTAACCCACCCATCCTCAACCCTCATAACCCTACCTGCCTTGATAAGAGCTGGAGTATGCAGGGTTGATAGGAGCTCTGGATCTCCTGATTCTACACACTCAAACCTCCTCCAATCAAACCTCTTACACTCAAACGCCTTGGCATGCCCTAGCTCAGCCCCCAGCTCCCAGCTCCTCTTCCAAGCGAAAATCTCTAGTGCTGCGGTGGCGAGGAGGGTGAAAGCTACAGCTTCATCACTATCATATGGTATGCCGAGCTCTGCGAGAGCATCAGCTAACCCCATTAACCCTAAGCCTATCTTCCTCGTAAACGAGTTAGCCTTATAGTGTCTCTCATCAGGGTGGTTGTTAAGGTCTATGACGGCATCCATAGCGTCAACAGCTAACTGTACATCCTCGTAAAACTTGTTTAAATCAAAGACCCCTCCTACCACGTATTTATCTAGAGCAAAGCTACCTAGGTTACAGCTCTCGAAGGGATATAGGGGTTGCTCTCCACACGGGTTTGTTGCCGTTACAACTCCAAGCCACGGTGTTGGATTCCACTTATTGTGGTTATCTAGGTAGAAGAGGCCTGGATCCCCTCCCGCCCAGGCGTTCTCCACAATCTCATCCCATAGTATCCTAGCTTTGATCCTCCACATGTAAGTGTTCTTCGTATCAACGTTAACTTCAACCCCCTTAGCTTTGAAGGCCTCCTCCATATCCTTAAAGGCCTTAGCTTTAACCTCCTCCAGCACATCCTCGTATATGTTTATATAGGGGTTCTCAAGCATCCACGGGTATCTTTCAAGGAGCTCTCCCAGCCTCCCAAGTCCCGTCTCCCTACTTACACTATAATGCAACCTGTACACACCATCCCCCCTATCACTGTACTTCGGGTTGACCATTAGCCAGTAGTCGTCCCTCAGAAGGGCTGCCATGAAGGCGTCGTTAACCCCAACGCTTATGTTGAAGTTTGTTAAGTTAGCATCCTGTAATGGGGGTTTCTTAGCCTGAATGAACCCTGCATCTTCAATAGTCCACCAGCCATTCCTCAATAGCGAATCCACAGCTGTTTTAAGCTCGCGGTCAACCTCGTAACCCTCAGCCTCTATCTCCTCAATCAACCTCCTAACAGCCTCTACCAACGCTGTAACCTGTGGTGGTAGCTTGTTCTTCAACGCCACGTAGGGGTCGAAGCCCGGTGTGTAGATATCAGGATGCCATACATGCATTATACCCATGTTAGCTCCACGCCTCTTACCCCCCTGTTTCACCATCTCTGTTATCACATCGTAGAGCTGCATGAAGCTCATGGGGCCGCTGCTATAACCACTAGTCCCTTTAACCAAATCCCATCTAGGTCTTAGCTCGCTAAAACTGAAACCCTGACCTCCGCCCCACTTGAAAGTCATGGCCTGGACTACGCCAGCATCCATTATAGACCTCATATCATCGTACACAGGGGTTACATAGCATGCTGAGAGAGTCCCCCTAGCGCCATCTGCATACATGTTGAAAAGCGTTGGACTGTTAAAGACGAACTTACCTTCAACGAGCAATCTATAAAGCCTAGCAGGGTCAACTTTACCGGAGAAGCCTAGAGCAACCCTAGCCATAACCATGCTAGGAGTTTCAGTGTAGAGGCCTCCAGAACCCCTACTCATATACCTAGCCATCAAGACTCTGATGGCGTTATAGGAGAAGTTGAGATCATCGGGGCACGGGGTTTTCGATATACCGGAAGCGTAGGCCTCAACACACTCAGGGAGGGGAGCTAGAAGCCCCCCGTTAAGAGCTCTTCCCGTATAACCTCTTAAAACCTCAGAGTAGATTCTCTTTAAAACACTGAGCCTAGCCTCAACCTCAGCCTCAGGCCTTAGGGCTGACTCCTGGACGAGCTTAAGCTCCATCTCCTCACTCAAAACCACACACCCCCACTTACTACACCTACCTCAATTAAGGCAACACAGTGGACCAGACTAGTTAGAGGGAGACGGAAGGCTGAATATACACGTAGAACACCGAATGTACCCACCTCTTCTCTTGGATCAGAGGGAGATATGAAGTCAGCCTTCCCACAGGAACCTCTAACAACTACCAGCTCCGCCTTAATACCCGTGATTAAACCCACCTCTTCCCTCTCTCCAAACACCCACTAAAAACTTATCACAGTAATACCTAATATGTTTTACGATCAGAAGATAATCTAGCACATCAGGAGAAAGAATGTCATTTGAGAGTTGCCACCGTTCTCGTAGATGTGGCTCTCCGCCATCTATCTCTCAACGGTTAGCAAGACCCAGGCTACCCTACGGAGGTTGTTTGCCCCTAGTCACCGAAGGGTGCATCCGCTCTCCACCGGGTAATCAGGGCTTGAAAGGCTCGTAGACCTCAAGACCTCGTCGGTCTTAGCATTTACAGGAATAGTATTGGGGGGCTTTGTGAGTTTAACCTATATGGCTTATCATATGTTCTGGTTTTCAGGGCTTGAAGAGATCTCATTCATAAAGTATGTGAGTGATGCGAGTAACAATGAAGGCTGAAACAGCCTCTATTACGGGCTCCTAGGGAGGCTATAGTACGGTTATTAGCTTTAGGTTAAATAGCTAGATGTATGGGGCTTTTCTTGCCGAGAAAGGGTGGCCTTACTAGGAGGGATGCAAAGACTAAGGAGGGTTCTGGTGGGGTCCAGAGGGCTTCAGGTGTTTCTAGTCCTAGGAAGGTTGTTAGTGTTGAGGAAATCGATAGGATTGTGGGTGAGGTGTCTGAAGAGCTGGTTGTTAGGCTTGGGCTTCAAGGGTTGTTCGGGGTGGGTGATTTAAGGGATGTTGTTGAGGGTGTTGTAAGAGAACTTGTTGATGAAGGTAGGAGGGTTGATAAGAACTCTATAGTCAAAAGATTTGTGCTTAACAAGGAGAATGTGTATAAGTACCTTGCTGTGAAGGCGTTGGAAGGCGGTGATTTGAGGGGGGAGCTAGCAGAGTTCATAGTGTATAGTGCTCCAGAGATTGCAGGTAGGGCTGCTCCCGAGCTCTACAAGCTAGTTAAGGGTAACCCTGTCACATTAGATACTCTAAGGTATCTGTGGGAGAGGTTTGGTAGGCCTACTCCGCTTAAATGCCCAGTCTGTAACTTCAAATCATTAACACCGGATCTCACATGCATGATATGTGGGAGTACGCCTAGCGAAGAGGATGTTAAGAAGGCCAATAACTTCGAAGAGGAGCTAGGGAACGCTGTAAAAGGATGGCATAGGAGGCTTGTAGAAGAGGTTGTAGCAGCGGGGTACGTGTACTACGATTACCACGATAGAGAGATTAAACCACCGAGCATGGCGAAACCCGGAGGGGTAGGAGCTTTGATAACACTGAGTATACGTGAGAAGATGATGTTAAGGGAATACCTATCCAAGCTCGCCTAGGAGCTGGCTAGAGGTGGGATAAGGTTAGGAAGAGCGGTTGAGGTGGAGGTGGTGTAAACAGTCGACTTAATAGTTTGTTGTTTTGGATTGGGGAGTTGTATCCTCTAGGGTTACGGTGTAGTTATACACATCTATTATCCTATCTATTATAGCATCCCACGAGTACTTCTCCTCTACAAGCCTCCTAGCGTTAGCTCCAAGTCTTCTCCTGTACCCCTCGTCTCCTAGTAGTGTTTCAATGGCCTCGGCTAGCTGCTCCTCAGATCCAGGTTCTACTAGTATGCCTGTTTCACCGTTAACGACCACGTCTTCAAGCCCTCCAACTCTGCTTGCAATAACAGGCCTCCCCGACGCCATAGCCTCTAGGGCTACTATGCCGAAGCTTTCATTGAATATGCTTGGTACCACTACTATCTTAGCTCTCCTGTATAACTCCACTTTATCCCTCTCCGAGACTACTCCTAGGAGCTTCATCCTATCCTCAACTCCATAGGCTTTAGCAAGTATCTTTACAGGGAGCTCCATGTAGCCTCCTCCTATAACGTATAGCTTGAAATCCCTACTCCTAATCCTCTGGAGGGCCTTCACCAGCACATGTAAACCTTTCCTGTAGACGAGCCTGCCAACAAACAATACTATGTCATCCTCAGGCTCCCTGGCTGGTGGGGTGTACTTTGAAGTGTCAACTGCATTAGGTATAATGAACCTCCTAGCTTTAAAATCAACACCCATTATACTCTCTACAAACTCGTCGGCAACCTTGCTAACCGATATGACGGCCTGAGCATACTCCAGGTAGTACCTGGTTGGAAGTAGAAGCGAGGCTATACTCCAGAAAGTCCTAAAATCATGGGCGAGGAATAAAGTGTGGTTTGTAGCAACCCTAGCTATACCTAGCTCGCTAGCAACCTTTAACGCGAAAAGAGGTGTTAGCGTGAATATATGATGTGAGTGGACTACGTCAGGCTTAAGTTTTACAATCGCATCCTCGATACTC
This sequence comes from Desulfurococcaceae archaeon, assembly GCA_020833325.1. Classification (GTDB taxonomy): domain Archaea; phylum Thermoproteota; class Thermoprotei_A; order Sulfolobales; family Acidilobaceae; genus DSZV01. The sequence continues at coordinate 7,663 of JAJHQN010000043.1, forward strand.
CTAGGATCTGGTGGGACGAGGATGTAGTCTAAGGGTATTAGAGAATCCACGATATAATACCCCTCACTCTCCTGAAACCTTAAATCCGCTAAGCCAACCCTCCTGGATATAACACTAACAGTAAAACCCCTCCTAGAAAGCCATACAGCTAGATCTCTAACATGAGCTTGAACGCCGCCAACGCTACTCGGATGCCACTCCATAACAAGGCACACGCTGAGATCCAAACCCTACCCCGAGAGAGTTAACCTAGATGGAGAGAGAGGGGAAAAAGCGTTAATCCTGGAGCTAGGTGGTTGCTCTAAGAGGGGATATGGTTTAGCTTAGAGCTCCTCCAACCCAGAAGGCTTAGTCTCCTCCTCTTCCTCTCTACCCTTACCCTTACCCTTCTCCTCCTTCTTGGGCGGTGCTGCTGCTATAACATCATCGATCTTCAGTATGCTTATTGCCGCTTCTGTAGCGCTCTTGACAACCTGTTTCTTAACTAGTAGTGGTTCGAATACGCCAAGCTTCAGCATATCCTCTGCTATCTTACCTTCGAGCACGTTTACACCTGCATTCTTCAGCCCTTTGGCGTGCATGCTCCTGAGTTGTAGTAGTGCATCTAGAGGGTCTAGTCCTGCGCTCTCCGCTAGGATCACAGCTATCTGCTCTAGGGCGTCTGCATAAGCTTCTATGGCTAGCTGCTCTTTACCTCCCACTGTTCTAGCATAGGTTCTAAGCTGCTCGGCTAGCTCAACCTCCACCGCTCCACCGCCAGGTGTTATTTTAGGTTCTCTCATTATGTTCCTTAGCGAGTGTAGGGCGTCCTTAATGTTCCTCTCAGTCTCATCTAATAGCATGTCGTTAGCCCCTCTTAGGAGTATTGTGACACTCCTCGGGTTCTTAGCCCCCTCTATGAACACCATTTTATCCTCTCCAACCTTCCTCTCCTCTACTAGCTCAGCGTAGCCTAGGTAATCCTCTCTTAACTCTCTCAAGCTAGTCACTATCTTAGCTCCTGTGGCTCTGGCTAGCTTCTCTATATCACTCCTCTTAACCCTCCTAACAGCTAGGATACCCTTCTTAGCTAGGAAATGTTGGGCAACCTCATCTATACCCTTCTGTGTTATAACAACGTTAGCCCCTGTGGCAGCTATCTTCTCAACCATATCCTTTAATATCTTAGTTTCCTCCTCTAAGAATCTATCCAGCTGCTCTACATCTGTAACTCTTATCTTAGTAGTCAGATCAGGCTTCTGAATCTCAAGTGGTGCATCTAAGACTAGAATCCTAGCATTTTCAACCCTCCTAGGCATACCAGGGTGCACTACCTCTTTATCGAGAACAATACCTCTTATAATCCTCGAATCATATATGCTACCACCTTTCTTCTTCTCAATCTTAACATTATCCAGGTCTACATTGTATGTTCCGTCGGGCCTCTTCTCGGCAATAATCCTTATAGACTCTAAGACCATATCAGCTATCTTAGATCTCTCAGGACCATGGCCTATGTACTTGCTAGCTAACGTCGTCTCAACAATCTTCTTAAGGCTAACATCATCATCTACGTTAACAGGCTCAGCTATCTTACTAAGAATCTCCAACGAGTTCTTCAAAGCCTTTATATAACCATTTATTATTATCGTTGGGTGGATATTCTCATCTAACAGCTTCTCAGCCCTCTCCAAGAACGTCCCAGCTAGGACTACAACAGAGGTCGTACCATCACCAACCTCGGCATCCTGAGCCTTAGCAACCTCAACTAGAAGTTTCGCAGCAGGATGCTGAACCTCCATCTCCTTAACTATGGTTGCACCATCATTAGTAACAACTATATCACCGAAAGCATCTACAAGCATCTTATCTAAACCCCTAGGCCCTAGACTTGTCTTCAAAACCTCAGCCATAACCTTAGCCGCTAAGATGTTAGCCCTAAGAGCCTCCCTACCATAAGTCCTCTGAGCCCCCTCCTTCAACACAAGTATGGGAACCCCAGTCGCCATACCCAACACCTCATTTACCTAGCACACATCCAACTCCGAATCTCTAATATTAACCTACCTCTATATAAGCTTTACTATACATCAAAGAGACAAACCAGGCAATGGGGAAATCACATCAAAACGCGCAGCACAAAACCCCGAAACCATCCTACCTAAAGCTAACTCTCTAACAAAGAAAAACACCCACCAAACACCCATACCGAGGAAAGACCACATATACCCCTCCCCGTAAACCCTAACCATTACGAGCCTCCCTCCTAGTCTAAAGGGGAATCCAAGGGCTTAAACAGAGAGCTTAGATTAAATATACAGCATATAGTACTCAGTCTTCTCAATCCTCCCCGTAACAGGATCCACCTTGAGCCCGAGAGTTTCAAGCGTATCAACACCTACAACGGGGATAGCGTTCTCGAAAGCCATTATCCTCAACGGCCCCCTCCTACCCTCAATTTCACCCTCAGCTACAAACACCTTAGCCTTCACAACCCTTCCATCACCAAGTTTAAGATCCACTGTAAACGGGGTCTCAATGAAGTACCTCTCAGCAACATCGAGGGGCATTATAGTGAACGAAGCTCCAGTATCAACCAGGATTTTCTCAAACTCAACAACACCCCTACCCTTAAACCTAGCTTTAACAAACACGTGACCCACAACTACCCCCAGGGATAGGAATCTTACCAGCCAAACCTTAACTAGCACAACTCTAGATACTACAAAGACGTAGTAGTGATATAAGAGAGTCTTCACATAGACCTGTCTGGAGCTTCGCCTCTTTTAAGGACGGGAACCGTCAGTCTTCTCGACTAATGTGACTGTCTAGAGAGATTAAGCTTCTCTTAGCCGGCTGCTGGTTTAAAGGGGAGCTAAGAGAATTCACTCGTACCCCTAGGAAGCGAGAGCTTCACATTTTAGGAGCTAAGGATAAGAGGATCCCGGTAGCCGTGGAGTGCTAGCCCCATGACGTCTAATGCCCATAGGCTCTAAGCTAGCTAAGCCTAACAGGAGCCAATCCCTACTTAGTGAACCAGCCCGAAAGGCTCCTCTAGAGAGCATAAGAGAATATAAGGTTTAAAAGGGGGAAGAAGAAATGGTGATGAACGCCACGGGACGAGGCCTCAGGTAGACCCTGAGGTCTATGAAATAGGCCTGTGTTACTGAAATCCTAGGCTTAACTGGATAGAAGCTCACGTGTTCTCGCCAACAACCGTTCTATGTGCGGTAAACTCGGTTTAACATGTTCTACGCCTAGAACGGCCTCGTGGAAACCCCATATATGCAGATCGTAGGCTACACTCCACCCAATGTTGATTAGAGGTTCTTCGAGCTTAAGGGATAGTGTTTTAGCTGCTCTCGATAGAAGCTTAGCCCACCACCTCCCCTCCCTTCTAGCCTCATGAACCTCCGGGGTGTTAAACTCGACGGCTAGGGCTTTCACACACTCCCCTGCGACCTTATACATCTTCTCCGAGCTTTGAACAGGATCCCCCTTCTCCACGTACATCCTAGCGTTTCCCCGCTAACGGTACTTGATTGTATTTCCAAATACCTGTATTTCTGTTAGCGGGGTTGGGCCTTGGTGTGGGTTCATTAGCTTCACCCACACCTCATGGGCCCCGGTCGAGCCCAACGCCATTGGGCTCCCATCTGAGTATAGATATTTAAGGCCGATGTTTATAGCCCCTACGACATCCCTCTCAACAATCCTACCATCAACATATGCAACCCTCAATACTATCTTTACAACCTTGAATTTACCGTTAGCCCCCCTCACCGCAGTGCGGATCACCAGGGGGCTGTAGCCATCAATCCTCCTCCCCGTGAACGGGTCTACACTAGAAGAGCCCCTCTCGGACACCCTTACAACGTGTATTGGCCTGTCCTCTAGTAGTTTTATTAACGTAGCGATACTCCACTGATGAATCCTATGTCTAAGCTTCCTACTCTTATTCTTCTCCATCCTCTCCTTATCATCACCATCAATATCACCTATTACAACAACAGCATTGTTCTCTCTTGCAAGCTCCTCTATGAAGTTTGCAACCTTGTATAGTATGTCTTTCTTCCTATCCCCCTCCCTAAGCTTCCTAAGCTTCTTCTTAACCTCTCTTGTCTTGGTTGATTTACCCTTTGATATCCTCTTCCTTCTAACAGCGTATGCTATGACGATCCTTCCAAGACCTGTCTCGATCCTTATAACCTCTACTAGAACACCGTTCTTGAAAATGGCTATTGTTATGTTGTTCTCGTTACCATCAACAGCTATAACGTTCTTCTTATCGTAGAACACAGTGTATACTTTTACGAATGTTATGTATGCTAACACCCTCCTACCCCCATCTGCTTTCAACTTAAGCTCACTTGCAGGAATCCACCCACCGTAGAGGTATCTGTGTAACTGCTTGTTGTTACCGTACTTTAGCTCAACCCACCCCCTATGAGTTTTAATTTTCAAACTTCCACTCTCAATACTCCAATCCTGGTTGTCCGAGTATACTATTGTGACCCTTCTAACCTTTGGTTTACTTGTGCGGGCTTTACCTTTCTTCAAGCGTTCTCTGAAGGATTTAGCTCTTCTAACTGCATCCCTGTAGGCACCCTTTATAACCCTTGTTGGTATCCATGGGTACTCTCTTCTATACCTCTCGTAGAACACTCTGTGTAGTGTGTTCTGGGATGCATTATGCTTTAACGCGTATTCAACCATCTCGCTAACCATGTTCTTCAGAGGTTCAACTATATCCCTTAGAGCCTCCCTAGCAACCCTGTTAGCGTAGCACTCCAAAACAACAGTCCTACGAAGCACCTTAAACTCCAAAAAGCACACCTCAAACCCATAGCTAGTACAATCTAAGACCAGGATATACTCCAAGCCCCGAAGCTTAAATACCCATACACAACTTAAAGGTAATC
>JAJHQN010000044.1 GCA_020833325.1 Desulfurococcaceae archaeon
CAGTCACTATATCCCATGCAATACTCTTAGGTGTAGCTCTTCTAGCCTGCTCTAGGTCAACCACAGCTATGCCATCCCTTGTTACCAGGAAGTTACTTGGGTTAGCATCGCCTAGTGTATACCCTAGGTTGTGTACTCTAGCTAGAGCTCTCCCAGCCCCCCTCCAAGCCTTGGGATCCCTTATCTCTAGTACAGGTCTACCGGCTATGTACTCTTTAACAGCTACAACCCTTCCCCCGTTGAGGTTTAATGATAGTGTTCTAGGTGTCCTTACAACACCTCTGAGTAGTCTTGAGTAAACAAGCTCTGTTACAGCTCTACTCCTAGGGTCCCTTTGAAACCTAGATGTTGGAGCTGATGCTAGAAACGCTGGTATCCACTTAAACGATGACGCCATGTAATCCTTAACTGCAACCACTCCACGAGGCCCTCTACATAGTGTTATTGAGTGTAGAATGCTAATCCTACTACACTCAACACGCTCCCCCACATAGGGAGATGCTAGCTCCTCGTAGCTCAGCCCATCTAAGCATATGGAACCCTCAGGAACCCTAATGAGAGCCCAGGGGTTCTCTAGTAAAGGGGCTTCGCCTAAGTCACACTCCCCCCTACTCCATAGCCTGAGTGGTATCTTAAGCGAGGGGCTCTTAGCCCCCCAAACCCTAATGCTCCTAACGTAGGAGAGAGCTTCAAGGCCTAGGTCGCTTAGAGCCTCTACGTAAACACTACAGTATAGATCTAGAAGCCTCCTCATCCTGAGAATGGGGTAAAGCTCGGGCCTTAAAACAACCACCCTAGCTATGGGGCCTAACACACCCCTAAGCCATCTAGACTCCTCAAATAAAACCCTGGATCTGTAGAGCTCCACCAAACGAGAGGCCCTAGGGCTAGCCCTAACCACCGGTGCTAGTAGCACACCTGAAATACTATCACCTAGCAGGCCGTAGACAGCGTCTAGCTCAAGTAGCCTCCAAGGCACTATAAGTTTCTCACCGTCAAACACAGGCTTGAATAAACCACTTCTAGTAATAACCCTAAAGTTATAACCCTCAACTACCTCCTCCAAACAACAGCCCCCTTCCCATCCCTAACCTCGACAACCCTATGGTAGGGTATGCTAACACCATCATCGAGCTCCAAAGCCCACCTACCAACACTTGCGATCCTTGAAAACTTAATGTAGACAATCCTCTCACCAACACCGCCCTCCCTATGTCTAACCCCAACCTCGTAGTCGCTAGCTCCAGCTAGCTTAAACCTCACTATAACCTGTCTTATCAAACTCCTCCTCCTAGCCAGAGGGCATCATCCCATGTTTGGAGTGGTGGTAAGCCTATATATAATGTGTTATAGGAGTGGATTCTAGTATAGGTGTAGTGAGGTGCTCTAGGTTGGAGTGCGTGTTCTGCAGGATCGTTAGGGGTGAGGAGGAGAGCTATACACTCTACAAGGGTAACGGGGTTCAAGTGATACTAGATAAGTACCCTGTTAGTAAAGGGCATCTACTAGTGTTAAGTGAGGAGCACTACGAGGGCGTTCATGAAGCTCCGCCCGAGGTGCTGGCAAGGGTTTGGGTTGTAGCTTCAGCTCTTGCAAGGATATACAGGGTTAACCTGGGAGCTCCAGGTGTTAATGTTGTAACCAACTCAGGTGTTACAGCAGGCCAGGTTGTATTCCACTTCCACGTCCACGTCATACCTAGGTGGTCTCAGGTTAGAGGGTTCTGGTCTGGGAGGCGTGAGCTTGAAAAGGGGGAGGCTGAGGAGGTTTTAGATATGATTAAGCCTTATGCTACTTTGATTGAGGAGTATTTAATCACCTTAGGGTTTAGCGAGTCCTAAAGCCTCCCACTATTATATTTTAAATTTATAAATAGCAATCTTTATATACGGTGACCTTGATAGTTATATATGGGGTTGCCTATGAAGTTTCTTAGATGTCAGAACATACCACCCCCTACGGGTAAAAGGGTGGCGATTATAGGTGCTGGCCCAGCGGGTCTCGGGGCAGCTGGTGTTCTAAGATGTCGTGGTCACGATGTTATTGTATTTGATATGCTACCTGAAGCTGGTGGTATGATGTTCTTCGGCATCCCAGATGATAGGGTTAACAAGGAGAAGATCAGGGCTTCTGTTAGGGAGCTTATGGATGCTGGTGTTAGGTTTGTTTTAAACACTAAGGTTGGTAGGGATATACCTTTAGGGAAGATAATAGAGTCTTTCGATGCAATCCTCATAGCTACAGGTACTTGGAGGACTAGGAGGCTTGATGTGCCAGGTGAGGATCTACCATGGGTTTTACAGGCTGCGGAGTGGCTTGTAGAGGTTCACATGGCCCGCTACGGCCACATACCGTGGGGTGAGGTGGTTAAACCTAAGGGTAGGATCCTTGTTGTAGGTGCTGGTCTCACAGCAGCTGACATAGTAACAGTTCTCCTAACATATCACGAGTTTAAGAGCGATGTCGACGAGGTTGTGCTAAGCTATAGGAGGACCAGGGAGCTAGCCCCTATGAGGCTCTCGGAGTTTGAAAGGCTTGAAAAGCTTGGAGCTAAGATTTGGGAGTTAACGCAACCCATAGCTTTCTACGAGAAGGACGGTAGTAGGGTAACAAGGTTTATAAAGATGAAGCTTGAAAAGGTAGCAGGGGAGAAGAGGCCTAAACCACAACCAATACCGGGCTCGGAGTTCGAGGAGGAGTTCGACTACGTATTCAAAGCCATAGGGGAGGAGCCAACACCGCCCTTCGAGCCCGGAGAGTATGGGATAGAGTTAAACCCAGATGGGACCATTAAGACTAACGAGCACTTCATGACAACAAGGGAGAAGGTTTTCGCAGCAGGAGATGTAAAACATGGACCAAGCCTAATAGGGCCAGCACTCAAATCAGGCTTAGATGTAGCGCAGAAGATACACGAGTACCTAACAGGCCTCATAACCTGGAAGTGAAAACTAGCAAACACAGTAGCACATTTAATCAAACAACCTCCTTAAACTCATAAAACAATCCCTAGAAACAAGGTCACCCCTAAACCTAACACCCTCAAGCTCCAAAAGCCTCCTCTTAAACCTAACACCACCAAAACCACTATAACCACCCAAACCTCCATTAAACCTAACAACTCTATGACAAGGGGTTACTATAGGGTTACTATTAAGAGATAACAGAAAACCAACAAAACGAGGGCTTACACCGAGAAGCCCAGCTATATCGCCATATGATACAACGAAACCGGGAGGAACGAGATTCAACAAAGCACCAACAGCCTCAACATAATCTTGTAAAGTAGCTCTCCTAACGAAACCACCGTCCACCACTAAAAGCATGGAAACACCATGAAATAGTCTAGGTGTTAATGTTTAAATACGTAACACGCTAAGCGGATTAAAGCTTTAAGTTAACCACCTAAAGAGTTGCCTTCCAAGTTCTAAAGGCCCCCAGATTTACTAGATTACAATAGCTTCAGCAAGCAACCTCACCAACACTCCCAGCGCACAACACAACTCAGAGCTCAGTAAGTCTCCACACTTTCCAGAGGATCCCTCAGGAGTATACATAGGTAAAACTCAAGCTGACATCTGAAAGATTCAAGGAACCTAGAGATGGAGAGCCGTTTCCCAGCAGATGGTAGTTCATAGCGGCCACCATATACCTCCTAGCGACACGAGCTTGAGAGAGCTATGGGAGCCCGTTACCCACTATCGCCAGAGGCCTCCCTCTACTCCCCCCACACGCATCTAAGCCCTGAGTCGCGCGATCTTCAATATAGCTAGGCTTTAAATCCTTTAATGTTGTCGTTTTGGCTATGTCCGATATAAAACCGTCTAAATCTATGTGGAGCTCAAAACAGCCAGGTGGAGCCCCAGCCCCGGCTTAGGGGCCCTGCGGGGCCTCGCGGACCCCACGGAGCCCCTAACGCGGCCGGCTTAACTTCCGGGTTCGATATGGGTCCGGGTGTTGCCCGGCCGCTATGGCCGGGCTGGGGCATTTTATTTTAGTGTTAGCTGGGGCTTTTAAAGCTTATCTTGTTAGGTTTTGGTTACTATCTTCCCTATTTTTATCATTTTCTCTGCAACTTCTGTTGCTGTTTTTCCGAAGATTTTTGTTATGGGTTCTTTTCCGTGTGCTCCGTAGTCGTAGATTATGTCTGGGACTCTTCCGCCTGCTCTCTCTATTGCTGTTCTTACGCCCCACGGTATTGTTGCTCCCTCTATTCTTCTAACTTCTTCTGGCTCCTCTCTTCTATCATAGTAACTCCATGTTAGTCCTAGTTTTTCTACTGCCTCCTCTATGTCGGCACCGTATCTTATGTTTGCCGCTGCTCTAACCTCTGGGTTGAACTCCATTGCTGCTAGTACTGCTCGGGCCATGTGACTTGAGGCTCCGAATTCGGGTTTAGCCTTTATTATTATTCCATCCTTAAACCTCCCAATCCTTCCCGGTACTCCTGCTACATCCAGGGGTGTTCTAGCGTAGGGTTTGGGGAGCGCCATTACTATGTTTACTAGAACTTCTGGGACTAGCTCTGCAGCGTACCTAGCGTTCTCCCTGAGTATATCTAGGGCTTTCTCTAACTCCAAAAGGACATTATACCTCTCAGCTGGTATCGCAGTCCACGCTACCGGGTTTACCGGGCCGTGGCCTCCTCCAATCTCCAAGCCGTAGTCTACAGCCATTGTTATAAACTCCTTTGCAACCCTAACGGCTTCAACAACACCTCTACCCTTAGCTAGACCAGCTGCTATAGCTGCTGAGAAAGCACACCCGGTCCCGTGATCTGTCATCCTGTTAATCCTCCTAGCTTTAAACTCATGGTACTCCCCATTGTAGTAGAGTACATCGACGGAGAGCTCCCCCTCCAGGTGCCCACCTTTAACAACAGCAGCTTTAGCCCCAAGCTCCTCGACTATAACCCTAGCGGCCTCCCTGGCATCTCTAACGCTAGCTATCCTCAAACCAGCGATCTTCTCAGCCTCCATCCTATTGGGTGTTATAACAGTAGCCCTGGGCACAAGCTCCCTGATAAGGGTTTCAACAGCATCCTCCCTAAGTAGAGGGGCTCCACTCTTAGCAATCATAACAGGGTCTACGACTAGAGGGAACCCAAACCTATCAACAGCCTTGGCGACAACCCTTATGATATCACTGTTACTAAGCATGCCAGTCTTAGCAGCATCGACACCCAAATCCTCGAAGACAACCTCGATCTGAGCGTAGACCATCTCAGGTGGTAGATCGTAGATAGCCCTAACCTCCCTGGTATTCTGAGCAGTAATACTTGTGATAGCAGACATGCCGTGAACACCCATAACAGCGAAAGTCTTAAGATCAGCTTGAATACCAGCACCACCACCACTATCACTACCAGCAATGGTCAAAGCCGTAGGCAAAACCTTACGCTTAGAGGTACTCACAAGCAACACCCCTACAAGAGTATCAAAACTAAGTTTATATACTACAATAATACCGGGTTATAACCGGGATTCTAGACCCCAATCCCACCCATACTATGTCCCACAGAGGTTCCGTAGATAACGTTACATAATAAGTATATACTGTTTAGTGTTAACTATTATAAGAGGGGTGCACGTGCTAGAAAGCTCCACCCCAGCCGTTAGGGAGATGCCCCTCTGTGGGGTTAAGTTTAGGGAGCTCCACGTAGATAAGGGCTTGGTCGTTATTAGAGGTGCTTGTAGAGATGATAGGGATAGGTTGATTAAATTCTATGAGTCGCTCGATAGCGAGACTGTCTATGAGAGGTTCTACCATGTTGTTAAAGACTTCAGCTCCTACGTCGACTCCCTGATAGAGGGTGGGGCTCTGGTTGTTGTGGCTGAGCTCAACGGTGTCATCATCGGTGTTGCTGAGGCCATGGCATGTAGGGAGGATTACGCTGAGGTTGGTGTTGTTTTAGCTAGAGAGTTTAGGGGTAGGGGTTTGGGCACGGCTCTTTGCTCTAGCTTAGGCAGCGCTTGTAGAGTTGCCGGGATTAAGGGTTTAGTAGCTTATGCTAGGAGGTATAACGTGCCTGTCCTCAATATAGCTAGAAGGCTTGGAGCCACCATTAAGAGGGGGCCTGAGCCCGATCTCGTAGCGATCGAGGTTTGCTTGGAGGATTAAAGGTTTATAAGTGTAACTCCTAGATTGTGGTCTTGGTGTAGCTTTTGACTAGGGTTTTGTCTAGGTATAGGTTTCTGGTTGAAGCTCTTGGTTTAAGGCAGGTCGATGTGTATAGGGTTAGGGAGGGTGGTAGGGAGGTTGACATACTGAGGGTTTACGATCCTTCTACGAGTAAAGTTGTTATCGTTAACCTCGGGGCGCTAAGGGAGTCTCTTGACCAGAGGGAGTTCCTGGATAGGCTTTTAAAGGGCCTAGCTGAGGCTGGGGTTAGGGTTAGTGAGAAGAGGTTATCCAGGATACTACCTCAGAGGTAGTGTTCTAGGTAAGGTGGCCTCTCATTGGTTTCAGCTAGGGTTCTCGGGTTAACCTTCATAATCCTAGGAATACTAGGTGGCGTTGGCTACGCCTACCTAGTACTCTACACAAGCCAGGAGGTGGCCTTACTAGTACTAAGGGTTACAGCTGCTGTGGCAGCCTTAGCTGTCGGGTCGCTGATAGCAGGTGTTGGTATCGCACTTGTACTTGGATGGAGGGAGTTTGAGGAGGCTAAGAGCAGGCTTAAAGGCCAGGAGGGATCCAGCTAGCTCCTCGAACCCCCTCGGAGCTCCTAGTCCTCTGGCGTTGCCTACGATTCCATCCTATGGTTAACTTTAAAGGCTTCCATTCTAATACTAGTTCTGGTGATCGGTTTGAGTGTTGAGGCGAGACAATACAGGCTTGTTTTGAGGTCTACGGCTAGGGGTCCTCTGCTACAGCTTAGAGTACTACCACCTGAGGCTAGGGAGGTTATCCTGGTTAAGATAGGGGGTAAGGGGGTTGAGGAGCTCTTCAACCACATGGTAGAGGTTTTGAGAAAACATGGTTACATAGAGTCTGAAACCGTTACAGCCTCTATGAGGGCTTATAGGGTTAAGCAGGAGATAGGCCCCGTAGTAGGGGGGTACATGGTTCTAGTTAGGAGAACCAGAGATCCTTCGGCTTGGAAGCCTCTATTCGAGGACTTCCTAGTGGAGAAGTACTTTGGGGCTAAGACTGTGTTAAGCCACGTGCTAAGCCTAAGCGAAGCTCTAAGCAAGCTGAAACCACCGTCTAAAAGGGTTAGAATGCAGTTAAACCCAAAGATACTAGATGGTGTGGGCGCAGGAGTGAAGGTGCTAGCAAGGAAACTATGGGGTTTGAAGAAACCCTAAACACCCCCGGTAGGTTGGAGCCAGCGCTTCTCCATAACTCCTTGTTTTTAAGGTAAACCTGTGGAGACGTGATTGTGTTTTCCCTTGAAGATACCAGCTGACATAGCCTAGAGCCCATATTTTAAGCTTGGCTTTCGTCTTTAAGTGTTATCTGGGTGTTACCCTCTGTTATTCCTCTAACCTTCTATGCTCTGTATTTACTCTCGGTGGTTGAAGGGTTAGTGTCTATGGGGGGTGTTGTGGTTGGTTTTAAGTGTGTTTAGGAGGGTTACATCAGCTATAACTGGTTCGAGGCCTGGTGTTGGGGATCAGCCTGTGGATTTCGATGAGGTTATTGCTAGGCTTCAGCTTGCTAAGATGGAGGTTGATAGGCTTAAAGAGCAGATTGTTGGTGAGATTAGCAGTTACTATGATAGGATGGTTGAGGCTGTGAGGGCTGGTGATAGCGAGTCTCTGGAGCTCGCAGCGGCTGAGGTTGTTTTGAAGAAGAAGATACTAACATCTGTTATAACCTATAGTAAGCTTCTAGCTCTAGCTGTGCAGAGGCTTAGGGATGCTAGGGATGTTGAGACCATGGTTAAGGTTCTAGCTCCCCTAGAGTATGTTATGAAGGCTGCCGACGACTACCTAGCCTCTGTTAGCCCTGAGACTGTGATGAGGATTAATAGTGTTCTTGAGGCTACGGAGAGGGTTATTAGGAATACTCAGGTTACAGCATCACTACTACCAATGGCTAGGGTTGAGTTTGACCCGGAGGTGAGGGAGGAGATAGCCAGGGCTGTAGCTGAGGCTAATAGGGAGAGTGATAGTATAGTAGCTAAGGCTAGGAGCCCTAGGGTGGATCTAGAGGAGGCTCTTCTAGATTACATTAGGGTTAGCGGTGGCGTTATAAACATTGCTAGGGCTGCAAGGGATTTAAACGCTTCGCAGGAAGATGTTAAGAACGCCCTTGAATCACTACAATCTAAGGGTCTCATAAAACTTCATAAGAGGCAGGTTGAGGCTACAACAGCCTAGCCTCCTTTAAACACCAGTTAAACCCATACTATTTTATAGGGTTGGAACGCCTATGAGCAACCCAGTGGTTTACCTTGAGAGCTCCGCTAAGAGGTACGCTCTAGCAGCTGTTAAGGCTGAGAGGGATGGTGATTACGAGCATGCATACACCAACCTTAAGAGGGCTGTGGAGCTCCTAGAGGATATTGTTAAAAACTACCCAGAACACCCTCTAGCAAGTTTATATAGGAGGTTGATAGGACAGTATAGGAGGAAGCTTAGAGAGTTAGAGGATAGGCTTAGAAAGGTGCCTGTTGTAGGCGGTGACGACGAGGAGTATATTGTTGAAACAAGGGGTGAGGGGGGGCACGATGATCTTGAGAAGCTCCTACCACCATCCATTGTAAGGGAGAAGCCTAACATAACCTTCAACGACATAGCCGGGCTTGATGATGCTAAGAGGGCTATAATGGAGGCTATAGTGTACCCTGTTAGGAGGCCAGATCTCTTCCCACTAGGCTGGCATAGGGGTATACTACTCTTCGGCCCCCCGGGTACGGGTAAGACTATGCTAGCTACAGCTACTGCTAACGAGGTTGGAGGGGAGTTCCTCTATGTTGATGCCGCTAGCATAATGAGTAAGTGGCTTGGGGAGGGGGAGAAGAATGTTAGAAGGCTTTTCTCCTACGCTCGTGAGAGGGCTAAGGGTAACCTCCCCGTGGTGATATTCATTGACGAGGTTGACGCTCTACTAGGCGTTTATAGTGTTGAGGTTGGAGGTGAGGCTAGGGTTAGAAACCAGTTTTTAAAGGAGATGGACGGTGTTCTGGATAAGAACTCTAGACTACACCTCTTCGTGATAGGAGCTACTAATAAGCCTTGGAGGCTTGATGAGGCTTTCCTTAGGAGGTTTCAGAAGAGGATATACGTGCCGCTACCCGATAAGAGTGCTAGGAGGCAGCTTCTAGGCATGCTAACCAGGAATATCAAGTTGGATTCAAGCGTTGACTTGGATACACTGGCTGACATGCTTGAAGGGTATTCTGGTAGTGATATAAGGGATATAGTTCAGGATGCATACATGATATCTGTTAGAGAGGTTTTCGAGAAGGGAGGTGTTGGGGAGCCGAGGCCTTTGACTATGGTGGATTTCAAGGAGATAATAGCTAGGAGGAGGCCTAGTGTTGATAAGGCTTTAGTAGCTAAGTACGAGGAGTGGGCTTCTAAGTTTGGAGCTCTCTAGCGAGAGGTTTCACAGCTTTAACACCTGCTGTGAGCTTACTGTAACCCTCTACTATAAAGCCCGCCTCCCTAAGCTTCGAGGCAACCCTTGAAGGTATTTTAAGTCCTCTAACCCTCCCAGGCTCCCCAGTGTAATGGTATAATCTACCCCCCGGTTTTAGGATTCTATATAGCTCCCTGTAGAACTCCAAGCTGTACAGCTCCCCAGTGGATTTAGAGAGTCTAGGCGGGTCGTGGATTACGTAGTTGAAGTAGTTATCCTCAAACTCTCTAACAACGCTAAAAGCATCCCCTAGTATAACCCAGACCCCCTCAGACCCTAACCCCCTACTCCACGGGTTTAAAGATGCTATGGATAGAACGTTCTCATCAACTTCAACAGTGTACACCTCCCTAGCACCAGCTCTAAGAGAGTGTATAGCGGTATAACCTAAACCAGTGCATAAATCAAGGACCCTAGAGCCCCTCCTAACACCTAGAGATTCAACCTTAACCCTAGCATCATCCCAGGGGGTTATACCCTCAACCCTATGCATGTGAACACCGTCAATCTCAAGAGTGGGAGCTCCAGATCCTAAGCTTACAAGCTTATAGAACCTATTAGATCTAACCTCCACCACCACAAAACCCAGGTTTAAATCGTAGAAAACAACATCCCTAGAGCTTAAAACCCCCTCTAAACCCCTAAGATCCTCCAAACCAACCCTAACACGGAAACCCCCAACACCGACATCGCAAAACCCACCTAGAAAACTAACAGAGGCAACATCCAAGCCGAGATTAACGTTAGTGAAACCAGAACCAGAACTACAAACCCTCACCAAACCCCCTAGCTCATCCAAAGACAGCGCAACACCAGGTCTAACCCTAAACTCGTAAAACTCAACGTACAGACTACCACCACCACATGGAGATGATTAAGGGAAACCTATAACAGTTAAAGAAGGAGGGCAACCTAAACAAATATATACCCCCAGGGTTATAGATTCAAAGTGAAGGCTAGAGGAGATGTCTATGGTAGCTAGGAGAAAGTTTGAAGAAGAAGAGGAAGAGGAGGAGCTCTGGGAGGAGGAAGAGGAGTTTGAAGAAGAGGAGGGGGACGAGGAAGAGCTAGAAGAATCCTGGGAGGAGGAAGAGGAGGAGCTCTGGGAGGAGGAAGAAGAGGAGGAAGAGGAGTTTTAAAACCAATACCTATAAAAGGTTTTTAGAACACATCGCGTCTTTCTAGCCTCCGCGGCATCTCTAGTTGTTTGACTACTCCTAGAATCTCGCCTCTCAGGTCGAAGAAGGTGTTATCCTTGATTCTAACTTTAACCTTTGATCCTAGGAGCCCCCCTTCCCTTGGTATGATTACTGGGATGTAGTTGTTTAGTCTACCTACTAGGCTCCCCTCTCTGAAACCCTCTTCTGTTACTATGGCTTCAACGATCTTACCCTTATACCCTGCCATTATCTCGTAGCCTATCTCCTCAGCTATCCTTGCTAGCCTACTACTCCTAATCTTCTTAATCCAATCCGCTACCTGTGGCATTGCAGCTGCTCTCGTGTGAGGTCTTATGGTGTATTGTGCTATGTGTATTTTCTCGAATCTAAGTTCTCTAACTAGTCTTACTGTGTTCTCGAAAGCCTCTTCGTCCTCTCCTGGATGCCCTACTATTATGTCTGTTGCTATCATGGCCTCCGGGTACCATGTTTTTATCTTGGAGTGTAACCTCCTGTAATCCTCTACTGTGTACCTTCTATTCATGGTTTTTAACACTCTATCATCTCCGCTTTGTACTGGTATGTGGAAGTACTTGTAAACCCTCCTATCTCTATACGCTTCTAGGAGCTCGTCAACTATCTCCATAGCCTGCTCCGGTGTCATCATGCCTATTCTCAGCATGTAATCCCCTTCAACCTTATCTAGTATGGCGTTTACGAGATCAGCTAGGCTAGGCTTCCCGGGGAGGTCTACCCCGTAGACTGCTGTATCAAGCCCTGTAAGTCTAACCTCTACAACCCCCATTGAGACCAGCTTACCTACAGCCTCTACAATCAACCTTGGAGGGTAGCTTTTAACCTGCCTCCTAGCGATCTTCGTTATACAGAAGCTACAATCCCCCAAGCACCCCTCCTGTATCATGATGGTAGCTGTTACACCATCTGGTTTCAAGGGAATCCAGCTAGTATCCCTAACACCATCAAGTGCTACAAGCCTAGAACCCCTCTCTAAAGCCTCTACAGCCTCCACAACCCTCTGAACATTCTGAGGTGATAGCATGCTAGCCCCGGGGGTGATCCTGGAGATTAAACCAGGTCTAGCCTTAGCGAGACAACCTGCTACCACAAGCCCCCTACCAGGATACCTAGATCTTAACTCTACAAGCCTCTCAACAATCCTCTGCTCAGTATCAAGCCTTACAGCACATGTATTCACTATAATGAAATCAGCTTCATCAATACTAGAGGCTCTCCTAAAACCCGCCCTCTCAAGAGCGGACTCCATAACACAGCTATCGAACTCCGCTAGAGAGCAACCATAGGTTTCAATATAGTAACTCCTCCCAGGCAAACAAGACCCCCTGGTGGAATGTAGTGTTTAAACGCTATTAAACCCTATTGAGGGACATTAACCCTAATAAACCCCAACCCATAGGAGGTTTAAGAGGGTCTCCGTGAGCGGGTTTAGAGGTAGGGATGTTATATCCATACTAGACTTCACAAGGAGTGATTTAGAGGAGCTCTTCGAACTAACAGATGAGATTAGGCTTAGAGGTGTTAAAGGTAAGCCTCTCGAAGGCAAGATAATGGCCCTAGCGTTCTTCGAACCCTCAACTAGGACTAGGCTTAGCTTCGAATCAGCTATGAAAAGAGCTGGAGGAGAGACTATAGGCTTCACAAGCGAGGAGGCTATAAGCGTTGCTAAAGGTGAAAGCTACGTTGACACCATAAGAATGCTAGACTCATACTCAGACATAATAGTTGTAAGACATAGATACGATGGAGCGG
>JAJHQN010000111.1 GCA_020833325.1 Desulfurococcaceae archaeon
TCAGGTGGTAGGTTCAAAGTACACCTAGACTACGTGGAGTTCCAGGGGGTGTCCGAGGTAAAGCTATCGTTAACCGGGGGGTTAATGGAGTTGAGTGCAACAGCACCAGAGGGGGTTAGAGTGGAGGTATCAACAGTGAGGATGGGAGGTCTAGCGAGCGTAACAGTAGACGAGAAGCTTAGAAACGTGGAGAAGGCGAAGGCGCTGGTAAAGGCTAAGATCGAGGTTACAGGAGGTCTAGCTAGGGTGGAGTTTAGCTCTAGGAGAGCCTAGGGGTGTCAGGATGGGTGGATTAGGTCACATGGATCCCCATTGGAGTCACTCATCATCCACAGGAAACCCTAAACCTCCAACCCTTAAATGCTTAACCCCACTTCCACCGGCTTAAACAATCCAACCATCGCTAGACTAGGGGTTACCCTAGCTCACAGTATAGGGGTTAAGCGGAGTCTACTGGATCCAATTAAAATCGTTATTAAAATCGTTATAATCTAATACTCCTCTCGACCCTCTGGGTGGAGCTCTTAACCTAAGGTCTTTCTAGTAAGCTTTATAAAGGAGCTATCCTAGCCTACTAGGAGGTGCTTGTTGTTTGGTTGATGTTGTCTTTGTTGATGGGTTGAGTAAGGTTTTCAGCTCTCTTAGGGCTGTTGACTCTGTCTCTTTCACCGTTGGTAGGGAGTTTTTCTCTATAATGGGCCCTAATGGTAGTGGTAAGACCACGCTTGTGTCTATGATCTCAGGTGTTCTTAGACCCTCCTCTGGTGTTGTTAGGATCATGGGTTTTGATATGTGGGGTTCTGGTGGTGAGATGGTTAAGGCTAGGAGTCTTGTTGGCTACGCTCCTCAGAAGCCTCCTTTGAGGTTTGATGTTTCAGCTTACGATAACCTCGTGTGGCATTGTCTAATCAGGGGTTTGGGTTTGGTGGAGGCTAGGAGTCGTTCTAGGGAGCTCCTAGAGCTTGTTGGCTTGGGGGAGCATGCTGGTAAGAGTGTTTGGAAGCTTAGTGGTGGTATGGTTAGGAGGCTTGTCATAGCATCAGCTCTAGTTGGTGAGCCTGAGGTTCTAGTGTTGGACGAGCCTGGTTCAGGTTTAGACCCCGGAGCTCTGGATAGCCTTTGGTCTGTGATTCTAAAGCTATCCAAGGGTAGAACAGTGTTATTCACATCACATAACCCCTTGGAGGCTGAGAGGTTCTCAGATAGGGTTACAATAATGTTCAAGGGTAGGGTTGCTGTAACAGGTAGGCCCTTGGAGCTCATTGAACGTTACACACCAAACCCCATCGTATACGTTACGCTAGCAAGTGAAAGAATTGTGGAGGTTGAAGGTTGCAGTCTACTAGGGAGAATGGGTAGAATTGCGGCCTACGAGGCCGTAGATCAAAGTCTATGCGTACAAAACCTATTAAACCTCAGGGGTTTAGTTGAGAAGATCGAGGTTAGAAAACCAGGGCTAGGAGAGGTTTTCAAGAAGGTCACAGGGGCTTTCATGGAGGTTGAGGGCCGGTGAACCCGTGGATTCTAATAGCTGAAACCTGGGTTTTCGTTAAAAGCCTTCCTAGGAGGAAGGATCTCTTATTCTGGCTCATAGTGTTCCCAGCTATACTACTGCTCATGATAAACTTCATATTCTCACCTAGGGAGGCTATGGTGTCCTTCGAGGTAGGCGTTATAGACTTGGATGGGGGCGAGATGTCCAGGGCTATTGTTAGGGCTTTGAATGAAACAGGGGTCCTCAACCCCGTGGTTCTCGGAGGTGGAGTAGATGTAGGTGAGGTTCTTAGGAGGAGAGAATACCCCCTGGTAGTAGTGATACCAGAGGGTTTCACCAGCAACATTACAGGGGCTAGCAGGGCCTCGATAAAAGTCTATTACCTAGAGGGCTCTCAGGAGTCTAGGGTGGCCTTAGACGTCTTCAAAGGCTTCATATCAGGGTTTAGGGATAATATCTCCGGTATTGCAGCCGAGGTGTTCATAGGTAACATGCCCGAGCCTTTCAAGAACATCATGTCAGGCTACATACAGTTCATCTCCAACCCTCTAGCTCTGGAGCCACACCCTGTTAGAACAACGGAGGCCCCGGCTGTTAGAGCATTCAAGGTACACGTGGTAATGATGGTCATAGGGATATCACTCCTATACACAGGTATCCTAAGCGGGCTGTATGCTGTGGTTGAGAAGAGGTATGAGGGTTACGTCCAAGCACTACTATCAAGCCCTATTAGAGCACACCAATTCCTACTATCAGAGATAGTAGCTGTGCTAGCGGGGGCACTCATATCAATAACAACTATAGTGGTTGTAGGCTTAGCCCTCGGAGCACCCCTCCACGAGATCCCCCCACATAGGCTACTCGTATCTCTTACATTGATGGTTGTAAGCGTGCTAGGCCTAATAGGGCTTGGCATGGTGTTAGCTGTGCTCACCAAGACACCTCAAGCTGCGGGAGCCCTAGGTAACGCTATAGCCTTCCCAGTAATGTTCCTAGGTGGTTTCACTATACCTAAGTGGATGCTACCATCATGGCTCCAGGTGTTCCCTGAGGTGATACCACATTCGAGACTCATATACTCCACGATATACTACACCCTTGGGGAATGGAGTTTAGAGGAGATGCTAGCCTAC
>JAJHQN010000082.1 GCA_020833325.1 Desulfurococcaceae archaeon
GGTTGAGCATGGGAGGTTGATGGGTATTGGTTTGACGTGCGTTAAGCTCTATAACGAGCTTAACTACGAGAAGAGGCAGGCTTTCTTCAAGGGTGAGCTTACCAGGGATAAGATGCATGAGATTGATAGGAAGTACTACTACAAGTACAACGAAGTCCTGGGTGTTAATGCTCAGGCTGTTATACAGAAGAATAACGAGGCCTGGAAATCATTCTTCGAGCTCCTGAAATTGAAGAAGAGAGGGAGATTACCACCGCATATCAAGAAGGTTTCACCACCAGGATACTGGAAGGATAGGTTTACTGGTAGGAGGGAGGTACGCATACTAATCAGGAGCGATAGGTATCACTTGGAGCCCGTAGACGAGAATGGAGGCTACCTTGTACTAGAAGACTTCGGATTGAGGATAAGGTATGCTGGTAGGATTAAATGGGAGGGTAAGCAGGGAAGACTTGAAATAGTATACGTTAACGGAAAATGGTACGCCTACCTACCAATAGATGTTGGAAGGGAACCACCAAAATCAAACAGGAAAGGCTATGTAAAACCTAACTATAAAGATAAAAAGGGTAGAATTATTAACCCTAGGAGTATAAGGCAGAGGGATCCTATTGGCAACGAGAAGGCTTTCATGGATATGGGTTTAAACAACCTATTCGCTGTAGTCACAACAAACGGCTACGTACTTCTAGTCAAGGGTGGTAGCATTAAATCAGAGTACTACTGGTGGAAGAGGGAGATATTAACATACCAGGCTGTAAGAGATCTTCTTATGAATGCTGGGTTCCCAACATGGGTATACTATCATGAGATGTACCTTGAGGCTATGCGCACCAGGGATGAGAGGCTAAGACACCTGTACCTAACATCAATTAGATTCCTAGCTGAAACTCTATGGAGTAGGGGTGTTCGCAAACTATACATAGGATACCCTATAATGCTATCACAGGACAACGGAAACGAGTATAACACAAACATATGGTGGTACAGGAAGATAGTACTGTGGATCGTAGATGTATTCAGAGAGTACGGTATAGAGGTTGAACTTGTACCAGAACACTACACAAGCAAAGAATGCTCGATATGCGGGGAGGTACACGAGAACGGCAGGGTTCACAGAGGATTGTACATCTGCAATAAGACTGGGAGGAAGGTTAACGCAGATGTAAACGCAGCAATAAACATAGCGAGAAGACAGGGGTACAAGGTAAAGATAACAAGGAAGATAGAAAGCTACTTGGTGACACACAACGGAGTAAAACCATTAAACCCCCACCGGAGGGCTAACACCCAAGACCCAGAGGTTCGAAACCCCGCCCTTTAAAGGGCGGGGAGGGGTCATGGGTTTTAGGTGAGTACTATGATTGTTGTTGTTTCTGGTAGTTTATCCTTCCATATGGTGAGCTCTCTCGACTCGTGTCTTATTCCTTCTGCTTTCACTATGTTTAGGAATTTGTTGAGGGGGTTTAGCGGTGTTAGGGCTCCGGGTACCCAGTAGTGCATTGGTATCGCTATTTTCGGTTTAAGATCTTGGATTATGGCCCACGCTTCTATATGATCTATTGTGTAGACTCCGCCGACGGGGATGAATAGCACGTCTACCGGTTTTAATTCTGCTATGTACTCCTCTGAGGGGCGGTGGCCTATATCGCCTAGGTGTAGTAGTCGTAAATCCTCTATTGATACCATGTAGGCTATAGTCTCCCCTCTTAGCCTCCCTTGAGCTTTATCATGGTAGAATTTAAACCCCCTTATCTTGAGATCTCCTACTGTTCTTGAACCTTCCATCCACTTAACTATAGCGCTATCTTTACCCGATGAAACTTCTATTGCGTTGTGATCGTAGTGATTGTGGGTTACAAGTACTACATCTGCATCAACATGGCATGTTTCAATACCCAAGCTCCCCCCATCATGGGGGTCTATGGCTAGCTTTAAACCCCTACTCTCGATTACAAAGTATGAGTGGCCGCACCATCTAACTCTAAATGTTGATCCCTAGAGGTGTTATGCTTAGGGATCCTAAAAATTTAAATAATTCTAGGTACGACCGTGTACTGTGGTATGCCACTTGCTAACATACATGGGTAGGAGGATTGCAACCCTCGATGACGTAGATGTTGAGAATAAGAGGGTCCTCGTTAGAGTTGATGTTAACTCACCGGTTAACCCTCATACCGGGGAGCTCCTAGATGTATCGCGTATCGTGGAGCACTCTACGACTATTAAGGAGCTAGTTAAGAGAAACGCAGCTGTAGTTGTTATAAGCCACCAGGGTCGACCTTTAGATCAGGACTTTGTGAGCCTCAGTAGTCACGCTCAAGTCTTATCAAACATACTAGGGGTTAACGTTAACTTCGTGGACGACGTTATAGGGCCTGAGGCTAGGAGGGCTATTGAGAGGCTTGAGCCGGGAGGTATTTTAATGCTTGATAACACTAGGCTCCTAGCGGAGGATACTGTAGAAGCACCTCCAGAAGTTCATTCTAGGAGCTTCCTAGTATCAAAGCTAGCTCCCTTCTTCTCCTACTTTGTTAATGATGCGTTCGCAACATGTCATAGGAGTCAGGCTAGCATTGTAGGCTTCCCCCTAAGGTTACCTAGCGTGGCAGGGAGGGTTCTAGAGAGGGAGTTGAGGGCTTTGAATAAGATCATAGAGCTGGGTGAGAAGCCCAAGATATTCGTCTTGGGAGGCGCTAAACTCGATGATACCGTTAAAGTTGTAAAGCACGTGGTTGAATCCGGGATAGCGGACGAGGTTCTAACAACAGGGCTTGTAGCTGTACTATTCCTCCTAGCTAAGGGCGTTAGGGTGCCTAAAGAGGTTGAGGCTAAGGTTTTAAGCAAGGTGTCGAGAGAGTTTTTCAACGAGGCTAGAGAGCTTGTAGCAAGGTTTAGATCGGTAAAGATCCCCATAGACTTCATAGTAGAGGATAAAGGAGTCCTAAGCGTATCCCATGCCTCCACACTTAAAGGGACGCCAAAGGATATAGGGCCCTCAACTATAGAATACTATTCAAACAAACTCTCTAAGGCCAAAGTCATAGTAATGAGGGGGCCGGCGGGGGTCATAGAGGATCCTAGGTTTAGGGTTGGCACAGACTCCCTGGTTAAAGCAGCCTTAGAGAGTAGTGCGTACACGGTATTCGGTGGAGGGCACTTCATAGCAACAGTTTCGCGGTTGCCGGAGGAGCTCAGATCAAAGGTAGGGCATGTTAGCACTGCTGGAGGGGCTCTCCTCTACTTCCTAGCAGGGGAGAAGTTACCAGGTCTCGAGGCTCTAGCTAGGTCCAACGAGATATTTAAGATAGCTATCTAATCTCTAAGGAGGGGTGTTAGAAGTGAAAGTTAGGGTTGGAGTTAATGGATATGGAACCATAGGTAAGAGGGTGGCTTTCGCGGTAGCGAAGCAAGATGATATGGAGCTCGTGGGTGTTGTTAAGAAGAGCGTTGACATAGCAGCTTTTCAAGCGGTAGCACAGGGTCTTAGACTATACGTCCCAGGCGATGAGGATGTTAAAAACTTCGAATCTGCAGGTTTGAAGGTCAACGGGACTCTACAGGATTTACTAGGTAAAGTAGACGTGATAGTTGACGCTACACCAGGTGGGGTCGGTCAACAGTATAAACCTTTATATGAGAGATTTGGGGTTAAACAGGTGTACCAGGGAGGTGAGAAGCCTGAGGTAGCGGAGGCCTCCTTCAACTCCCTTTGTAACTACAAGGAAGCTATTGGAGGGAGAAGTGTTAGAGTGGTTTCCTGTAACACTACGGGGTTACTTAGGATAATATGTGCTATTAGAAGCTATGTTAATGTTGAGAGCGTTAGAGCTTTAATAGTGAGGCGCGCAGCTGACCCAAAGGAGGTTAAAAGAGGCCCCATAAACTCTATAGAACTCGATCCCCCGAAAGCTCCAAGTCATCATGCTAGGGATGTTAAAACAGTTATTAAAGGGCTTAACGTGATAACCTACGCTGTAGCGGTCCCGACTACGTTAGCTCACTTACACCATGTAACATTAAGGTTGAGTAAGAGCCTGTCAAAACAGGATATCATATCGATCCTCGACTCAACCCCTAGGATAATTCTATTGAACTCCGAGAGGACGGGGATAACAGGTACTGCAGGGCTTATAGAAGCAGCTAGGGATGTAAGACTAAGGTATGATATACCAGAGTTAGTGGTATTCGAGGACTCCGTGCTGGTAGATGATAGAGATCTCATGTTATTCCAGGCGGTACACCAGGAGTCCATAGTCGTCCCTGAGAATGTTGACGCTATAAGAGCGATAACAGGGGTTGAAGTGGATCCGTTTAAGTCCATTGAGAAAACCGATTCCAGCCTAGGGCTTACGAGGAAACTCTGGTAACTCCACCTTTGTTCCATTGGAGTCGAAGTAGTATATTTTATTAATTCCGCCTTGAAAACCATACAATAGGGGTTTGTATGGATAGATATAGTAGATTCTTGGCTGAGAGAACGGGTAGGATGAAGGCATCGGAGATCAGGGAGTTGCTTAAGCTAACAGAGGGTAGAGATGTTATAAGCTTTGCCGGAGGGCTTCCGGATCCTTCAGTATTCGCGTTGGACGAGATTAGTAGGATAGCGGTTGATGTTATTAAAAATCATGGTGATAAAGCTCTTCAATACGCACCGACGAAAGGGGTTACAGCTTTCAGGGATACGCTAGTTAGGTTCCTTGCAGATCATGGTGTTAAAGTCAGGGAATACGATGATGTAGTAATAACTACTGGAAGCCAGGAAGCTTTATACTTGGTATCCAAGATTCTCATTAACAAAGGGGATTTAGTTGTAGTTGAGGAGCCGACGTACCTAGCGGCTTTAAATGTTTTTAGAGAGTTGGAGTCAAAGCTAGAACCTATTGAGATTGACTATGAGGGTATGAAGGTCGATATTCTGGAGGACAGGATAAGGAGTTTATCCTCGGAGGGTGTTAGAGTTAAAATTGTCTACGTTAACCCAACATGCCAGAATCCTAGTGGAACTACTATGAGTAGGGATAGGAGGAAGCATCTCTTAGAGCTGGCTTCTAGATATGATTTCCTAATCATAGAGGACGACCCCTATAGCTACTTCACCTTCGAAGGGGAGAAGGTAGAGCCTTTGAAGAGCCTAGACGACGAAGGCAGGGTCCTATACTTAGGAACCTTTAGTAAGATACTAGCTCCAGGCCTTAGGATAGGGTGGGTTCTAGGGTTGCGCGAGCTTGTTAACGTAGTAGAGCTAGCTAAGCAAAGCGTAGACCTACATAGTAGCACCTTAAACCAGTTCATAGCAATGGAGGCTATAAAACAGGGAGTGGTTGATGCAACCATAGAGAGAGCACGGGGGCTATATAGGGTTAAAAGAGATGTTATGCTACAAGAGCTAGAACAAGAGCTAACAGGGCTAGCTACATGGACTAGGCCCATCGGAGGATTATTCATATTCCTATCCCTAAACTACAAGATTGATACAAAGGAGCTCCT
>JAJHQN010000008.1 GCA_020833325.1 Desulfurococcaceae archaeon
CATGCGGCTTGTTATACACTTTGGTTTTAAGGTTTGAAGAGGAATCCCACTCTTAGGAATATTGAATGACACGAGTAGTGGTGAAAACCGAAAACAGCCTGCTTAAACCCTCTAGCTTAAAGGGCTTAACGCCTCTTGAAATCCATTCGAGAGCGAAGTTTGCCAAGCTTTATATCATCTAATTACGATCCTGGCCTTTCTCACCTCAGGATCGCTTTCCACCCTCTCGACAAGTTTACGAAGCTTCTCCACTACATGCCCTTCTAGGAGCTTCCTCTCAAGCATCCACTCAATTAGGTTTTCGAAGCCTAAGTAGAGATCGTTGAAGGACACCCTTGCAATCTCCTCTAACTCAATCCTACTAGCACTCTCTAGAATCCTCCCCAGAACCTCGTCACTTGGATGCGTAGCCCCAGACCTATACTTGCTTATAGCAGCTGGCGTGACACCAAGAAGCTCCGACAACTCCCTAAGAGATCTCCCACTAAGCATAACCTCCACAACCCTCCTCCTAGCATCTTTACTAAGCAAGTGCACAAACCTCAAATTCAAACTAAACCCCAAGGCAACAATATAGCGTAAAACCAAATTTAATGGATAAAGGGTTACAAACAGAAGCCTCACCCCTTTTAAGGAGAAAACGCTGAAGAACCCGAGAACAACTAACACGACCCCTCCCCACCTTTAAAGGGCGGAGATTGCCAGACCCTAGAACACAAAATGGAGCCGCCGGCGGGATTCGAACCCGCGACCACCGGCTTTCCCACACCGCTACGAGGCCGGCGCTCTACCAGCTGAGCTACGGCGGCCCCCGGATTTAGATTTAAACATTTAATCCTTTAAAGTTTACCTCAATCTGCTAGTAAAGCTTTAGGAGCCCTCCCGGCATTGTGGCGGGCCCGCCGGGATTTGAACCCGGGACCTACGGGTTAAGAGCCCGCCGCTCCACCAGGCTGAGCTACGGGCCCACATATGCCAGGTTATGTTTATCGACTCTCTGAACCTAATATGTTTTATAGTAGGGATATTGGTGTCAATTCCCTCTCTGCGGCTGCTTCCTCGGGATGGTTGGTAACTGTTTTCGACATACTGTCCGCTTCTCAACGGTGTGGGCTTGAGCAGGCTAAGGGGAGATTACCGGAGGTTATCCCTCCCTATCGATATATCTAAGTGTATTTCTATGTAATTGTGTGAACGTGAAGCCCAAATGCCGCTGTTAGGTGAGGAGGTTCCAGGTTTTGTGGTTGGAGTGTAGATCGTAGAGTATGTTAGTCGGCTGTCTGCTGGGGGAGTGGTTTGCTAAAGTTTAAGAGGTTTAAGTTGGGGGCTTTTATTGTGTGGGGGTTGGGTTGGAGTCGGAGGGTATTAGACCTAGTGTTAGGTTTGTTAGAAGGTCTATTCATAGTCATATAACGGGTTTAGGCCTTGATGCTCACGGTAGGGCTAGGAGGGTTGGTGGCGGCCTGGTAGGTCAGGAGGAGGCTAGGGAGGCTGCCGGGGTTATAGTGCAGTTGATTAAGGAGGGGAAGTTGGGGGGTAGGGGTATTTTAATTGTCGGCCCTCCCGGTACCGGTAAGACGGCCATAGCTATAGCTATAGCTAGGGAGCTGGGCGAGGATACTCCTTTTGTAGCTCTAGATGGAAGCGAGATAGCTGGCAGTCCTAGGAAAACAGAGGTGTTATTACAGGCTCTGAGGAGGGCTATGGGTGTTAAGGTTAGAGAGGAGAGAGCTGTTATAGAGGGTGTTGTAACGGATATAAAGTATGTGAAGAGGCAAAGCCCCTTCCACCCCTACCCAGTCATTGGCGGCGCTAGGATATCCCTTGAGACCAAGGATGACTCGGCATCCTACACCGTAGGACCTGAGATAGCAGAGCAACTCCTAGCTCTAAATGTGAGGAAAGGCGATGTCATCGTAATAGATGTGGAGACAGGGGCTGTGAGGAAACTTGGTAAAGCTAAGGGTAGGGGGGAGAGGAGGTATGACATTGAGGTTGAAAAAGAAATCGAGATCCCAGGCGGGCAGGTGAAGAAGAGGAAGGAGTTTGTAAGGATACTATCACTACACGATATAGATATGTCGGTAGCGGCTAGGAGAGTAGCATTCTCAGGCCTCCTAGCCCTCCTAGAAACTGAGAGAGAAATAGGAGACGAGGATAGAAGGCATTCTAACGAGATAGTTAAGAAGATGCTAGACGAAGGCAGAGCAGAGCTAGTACCCGGGGTTATGTTCATAGACGATGCTCACATGCTAGACCTAGAATGCTACTCTTTCCTAACAAGAGCTATGGAAAGCGATTTCGCACCAATAATAGTGATGGCTACAAACAGGGGTATAACTAAGATAAGAGGCACCGATATAGAGTCCCCTCATGGAATGCCAAGAGACCTACTGGACAGGCTCCTAGTAATAACAACACGGCCTTACACAGCTGAGGAGATAAGAGAGATCATCAGGATAAGAGCGGACGAAGAAGACGTACCTTTAAGCGATGAAGCTCTAGAAGCTCTAACAAAAATAGGCTTAGAGAGGAGCCTAAGATACTCAGTCCAACTGCTAGAACCAGCTAGAGTCATAGCTTCGAGGAGAGGGTCGCCTAAAGTTGAAGAGGTAGATGTAAGTGAAGCGGCAAGGCTCTTCGCCGACCTTAAGAAAAGCATAGAGACAATAGAGAGGTACAAGGAGTTAATGATATACTAGGACATATAGCCATGTGCAATCTCCACACTTGAATCCCACAGATTAATTACCCTCTAAAGCATCTACATTCGGGCCTCCCAAGCGTTCTTCGCTAGAACCCTAGTCATTAAAGCTCCCTCCACCTTCCTAGGCGTTACTTCTCATATATCAACTCTTGTTTAAAACTACTGAGAGATTCGAACTTTTGAAGCCAAAGTCTTTATAAACCTTAAACATCCTAAAAAAGGGTTGGAGCTCCAGTTTACACTAGGTATGGAGGTTTAGCGAGGTGATTTAAAACGAGTAGCTCTTGGGTTCCTCCTTTTGCTTCGCGAGAAGTTATTGATGATTACGAGCCTCTTAGAGCTTACTTAGAGGTTGCTAGGAGGAGGGGTAGGGAGGATCTTATTGAGAAGGTTTTGTTGAAGCAGGAGGACTTCACATTTCTCTCTACTCTGGTAGAGCGGGGTTTAAGTCTTCTGGATTTAATTAATGAGCTTAAGATAAGGTTTATGGATAGAGTTGATGGCGAGGTTGCTAGTGAGGCTTTTACTGCTATTGGTTTAAACATGAGCTCTGATCTAGCTAGAGAGAGGCTAGCTTATATACTTGCAGGATGGCTTCTGGAGGCTGGGAAGTACTGGAGGATCCTAACGTTTAAGAGGGGTTCGGGCTTCAAGGAGGTTTAACATTAAACGATATAAACCACCTTGAAGCCCTTGGCTTCATTGGCTTCAGTGAAGCTCTCCATCATCGCCTCACCATGTCATTAGCCTCGACCCGCTCTGGGTGACTCCGGCTCACAGCTCCACCTTAAGTGTAGATCCTTTCACAAGGAAGAGGATTGAGGGTTATAACTCTCTGTTGATCTGCACTGCGGTGAGGGGGGCTAATGGGAGATTCAAGGTTGTAAAGGTTATCTTAAGAATTGCATACGTGGATGGTAGGATTGTTGAGAGGGATGTCGTTGGAGCTATAAACATTGGCTTGAAGTACCTATCCTCAGATGGGAGCCCCGTGGCGTTGGGCTCGACCGGGGCTCATGAGTGTGGGTGAAGCTAGTGAACCCACACCAAGGCCCAACCCGCTAACGGAAATACAGGTATTTGGAGATACCATCAAATACCGTTAGCGGGGAAACGCTTCCCACTTAGACCTTATCTAGTGGTAGGCCTCCGAGTTCAAGGTATTTAAGCCTAGGATGCTAGACTCTATCAGTAGAGGGTTTCGAAAACTTGTCTAGCGGGGTACCCGATAGGAGGATCCTTGAGCACGAGCTGGTACCCGAGCATAGGGTTTTAAGTTTCGAGGAAGCGGTAGCCTTGCTTAGGAGATTAGGGGCGAAACCCTGGCAGCTACCGCAGATTAGCTTAAACGACCCTGTGGCGAGGCTTTTAAACGCCAAGCCAGGTGATATAATAGAGATTAAGAGGCGCTCGCCAACAGGCGGAGTCCATATAGCCTATAGGCTTGTCGTCGCTTTTGAGAGGAGGGCCTAGCTATGGTAAATGGTAAAGGTCGCGAGCTGGATTCAAACTCGTTGTGGGTTGTTTTCAAAACATATGTTGAAACCCTAGGTTTAGCCAGACAACACCTAGACTCCTACAATTCCTTTGTTTCCAAGAAGCTTAGACAAATAGTTGATTTAATAGGGGAGATAAGGCCTGGCTGGAGGCTTAAGCGGAAACAGGAAGAGGAGCTTGTAGGCGTAGCTGTTCAGGATGTTAAAATCGTGTTAAAAGTACCCGAGGACCTGAGGGAGGCGTTTAGTAAACCAATGGTTAAGGAAGCCGATGGATACACCCACCCCATAACACCCTACGAATGTAGAGTTAGGGATATATCCTACTCGGCAGCCCTCTACGCTGATATCTCTCTAATTCAAGACGGCTTTGAGGTTGAGAGAAAAAGGCTTAAGATAGCAGACTTCCCGGTCATGGTGAAATCAGTGTTAGACCCTCTAAGCTTAATGAGCCCGGAAGAGCTTATGGCGGTAGGCGAGGATCCCAAAGATCCTGGAGGTTACTTCATAATAAACGGTAATGAGAAGGTTGTGGTTGCCCAGGAGGATCTAGCTGTTAACAGGATCATTGTGGGCCCTGCTGCAGCGGGTACCGCTAGGATAACGCACTCCGCTAAGGTAGTATCAACAACGTTAGGTGTTAGAAGGCAAGTTATAGTAGATAGGATGAGTGATGGGAGCTTAGAGGTTACAGTATCAAAGTTAAACTATAGGATTCCATTCGTTGTGCTTATGAAAGCTCTTGGTTTCGAGAAGGAGGTTGAAATCGCACTAGCGGTATCCCCTGATCCCGATGTTCAAAGGGAGTTGCTTCCAAGTTTCGAGAAGATGGCTGATATAGTGAAGACTAGAGAGGATGCTCTAAGATTCCTAGGTAATAGGCTTGCACCAGGGCAGCCTGTTGAGATTAGGGTATCTAGGGCTGAGGAGTTCTTAGATACACAGCTACTACCGCACCTGGGGACAAGCCCTCAGGATAGAAGGAAGAAAGGTTACTATGTAGCTGAGATGGCTAACAGAGTTCTCCAACTATATCTTGGGAAGAGGAGCCCCGATGATAAAGATCACTATTCCAACAAGAGGATTAGGCTTGCCGGTGATTTAATAGCCGAGATCTTCAGAGACTCTCTAGAGGTCTTTGCGAGATCTATTCAGGCGAAGCTAGAGGAGTATCTTTCACAGAACAAGAAGGTTAGATTAGTTAACCTAGTTAGACCCGATATAATAACGGAGAGGCTTAGAACAGCGATAGCCACGGGGAACTGGACGCAGGATAGAACTGGTATAAGCCAAGCTCTCGATAGAACCAATTGGATAAGCCTATTAAGCCATCTTAGGAGGGTTGTATCCCCACTTAGTAGAGGGCAGGCCCATTTCGAGGCTAGAGATCTTCATGGAACCCATTGGGGTAGATTATGTCCCTTCGAAACCCCTGAGGGGGTTAACTGCGGTCTCGTTAAGAACCTAGCCTTAATGGCCTACATATCAGTTGGTGTTGACGAGAGTTTAGTTGAAGAAATGCTATATAGAGACTTTGGGGTTATACCATTGGATGTTCTCATAGATGAAGCTACTAAAACAGGGACTCCCCCCGAGGTTATGCTTAGAGGTTCTAAGGTTTTCCTCAACGGCAGACCTATAGGATATCACCCGGATGGCGTTGAGCTGGTTAAGACTATAAGAGAGAGGAGGAGGCAAAACAAGCTATGCCATGGTAGGGTTGAAGAGCATAGGTGTTTTGAGATAAACGTAGCTTACATAAGGGATGTGTCCGTTGAGGAGGTTTACGTCAACGCCGACGAGGGTAGGCTGTTGAGACCGGTTATCGTGGTTGAGAAGGGGAAGCCTATGCTAACACACGATCATGTAAGGATGCTTGAGAAGGGTAAGATGACCTTCTGGGATCTTGTTGAGAGAGGGGTGATAGAGTTCTTAGACCCCGATGAGGAGGAGAATGCTTATGTAGCAGAGCTCTTAGACGAGGTGACGGAGGAGCACACGCACCTCGAGTTATGGCCTGGAGGTATCATGGGGGTTTCAGCTAGCACTATACCTTATGTTGAGCATAACCAGAGCCCTAGGAACACCTATCAATCTGCTATGGCTAAACAAGCTTTAGGGCTTTACGCTTTAAACTACAGGTATAGGATGGATAGCCACTCCTATATACTCCAGTATCCGCAGAAGCCCATAACTCAGGTTAAGACCTTAGATTTGATAGGTTATAATGAGAGACCCTCCGGTCAGAATGCAGTGGTAGCCATAATGTCTTATAGTGGGTACAACATAGAGGATGCTGTGATATTCAATAAGACATCCATAGACTATGGGTTTGCGAGAGCGTACTTCTTCAGGGTGTACTCAGCCCAAGAGCAGGATTATCCTGGTGGTTTAAGTGATAGGATAACCGTGCCTTCACCTAAACTCTACGACCATAAAGGAGATCAATACTACAGGAAGCTAGCTCCAGACGGCATAATATACCCTGAGGTTGACGTTGAAGGTGGCGATATCCTCATTGGCAGGGAGAGCCCGCCAAGGTTTATGGGAGAAGAGAGGGTTATATCAACAGCTCTCATATCGAATAGGGATACGAGTATACAGCTTAGATACGGGGAATCCGGGGTTGTTGATACAGTTATATACACTAGGACTCTTGAAAAGAATAAGCTGGTTAAGGTTAGGGTTAGGGATCTACGAATCCCAGAGATAGGAGATAAGTTTGCTAGTATGCACGGCCAAAAGGGTGTCATAGGCATGATATTCCCAGGGTATGATATGCCTTATACAGAGGATGGCGTAGTACCCGATATAATATTAAACCCCCATGCCATACCCTCTAGGATGACCGTAGGCCAGCTACTCGAGGAGCTAGCCGGCAAGCTGGGAGCCATAAAGGCTAGGTTCGTCAACGCATCTCCATTCTATAAGGAGGATATTAATAGTATAAAATTAGAGCTCCTTAAAACAGGATACGATCCTAACGCTAGAGAGGTTATGTATGATGGTAGGACCGGTGAGATGATAGAAAGGCCTATAGTAGTAGGTGTCTCCTTCTACCAGAGGCTCTTCCACATGGTCTCAGACAAGATGCATGCTAGGGCTACTGGGAAGGTTCAGTTGCTTACAAGACAGCCAACTGAGGGTAAGGCAAGACAGGGAGGTCTCAGGTTCGGTGAAATGGAGAGGGATAGCCTTGTAGGGCATGGGGCAGCAATGCTAACTAGGGATAGGCTTCTTGAAGCTAGCGATAGTTACATACTCTATGTATGCAATATTTGCGGGCACATATCATGGTATAATAGGAGGAAAGGCGTTTACGAATGCCCAATCCATGGAGCTGAAGGTGACATTAAACCTGTTAAAGTTCCCTACGCCTTTAAGCTCTTACTCCAAGAGCTTATGAGCATGGCGGTGAAGCCTGAGATTAAGATAGCTGATAAAATATCGATTCTAAAAAGCGTCCTAGGCGAGTATAAGCCTGGTGGACAGTCTAGAGGGTGAGGAGATGTGGCTATTAAAAACGGTAAGTTTGAGGAGCCCTTCGTCATAGAGAAGATAGTGTTTGGTCTTCTATCACCACAGGAGATAAGGAAATTTGCTAAGGTTACTATAGTTAGATCCGATATATATGAAGCCGACGGATCCCCTGTTGTCGGTGGTTTAAGGGATCCCCATCTCGGAGCTATAGAGCCTGGAGAAAGGTGCCCCACATGTGGTAATACTAGGGAGGAATGTCCAGGGCACTTCGGCAAAATTGAGTTAGCGAGGCCCGTTCTACTACCTCATCTAGGCGATTATATCTACATGCTACTTCAATCTACATGTAGGCGTTGCGGAAGGCTACTATTACCTCAGGATCGCGCTGAGTACTTACGTAAAATCTATGTTAGGTTAAGGGAGAAGTGGCCTCGCTTAGCAGAGGTCATGGCCAGCCATATTGCTAAGGAGGCATCGGATGTAACGGAGTGTCCCCATTGTGGTGAGAGGCAGTTTAAGGTTAGGTACATTAGGCCCATAATATTCTATGAGAGGAGGCCTGAAGGCGAGGTTAGGCTGACACCGTTAGATATTAGGGATAGGCTTGAGAGGATACCAGATGATGATGTCATGTTATTGGGTATAGATCCTAAGAGAGCTAGACCTGAATGGATGGTGCTAACAGTACTCCCGGTACCACCATTAGCCGTTAGACCCTCCATAACATTGGAAACAGGTCTTAGAGCTGAGGATGATCTAACACACGCTCTAGCTGAAATTGTTAGAGAAAACGAGAAGCTTAAAGGCTTCATAACAACCAACGCACCGGAAACCATGATTGAAGATGCGTGGATAACGTTACAGCATGTGATAGCTGCATATATAGATAACGAGCTCCCCAACATATACCAGTTAACTCATAGAAGAAAAAGACCTTTGAAGACCCTAGCTCAAAGGCTTAAGGGTAAGGAGGGGAGGCTTAGGGGTAACTTATCGGGGAAGAGGGTTAACTTCTCAGCTAGAACAGTCATAAGCCCAGACCCCTATATTAGTATCAACGAGGTTGGAGTTCCAGTTGAGGTAGCCAAGATTCTTACAGTCCAGATGGTGGTAACACCCTATAACATTGAGGAGGCTAGGAGGTATGTGTTAAACGGCCCCCATAAATGGCCTGGAGCTACCTTCGTGTATAAGGCTAGACAGGATAGGAAAATAGACCTTAGGTATCAGAAGAACTACCAGCAGTTAGCAGAGGAACTAGAGCCAGGTGATATAGTTGAGAGACACCTAGTAGACGGTGATATAGTGTTATTTAATAGACAGCCAACCTTGCATAGGATGTCTATTATGGGTCATATAGTAAAGGTTATGCCCGGTAAAACCTTTAGGATAAACCTACTTACATGCCCACCGTATAATGCTGACTTCGACGGTGACGAGATGAATTTACACGTCCCAAGACTCGAGGAGGCCCGGGCTGAGGCTAGGGAGCTACTACTCGTTGAAAAACACATACTAACACCTAGATACGGGGGGCCTATAATAGGTGGTAGGCAGGATTATATAAGCGGAGCCTATCTACTCACAATTAAAACATCGCTCTTCACAATAGAGGAGATGTCAAGGATAATCTCTAGGTCCCTGGCTTACGTGGATCTAGAGGAACCAGCTATTTTGAAGCCTAGACCTCTATATACTGGAAAACAGATTATCAGCATGCTCTTACCTAGGGATTTGAACTTCGAGGGTAAGGCTAAAATAGGCTCCGGGGATCTCAAATGCGATAATGAGAACTGCATGGCCGATTCATTCATAGTTATTAGAGGGGGCAGGCTTTTAATGGGAGTCTTGGATAAGAACGCTATTGGTGCTGAACAACCTAACAACTTACTACACGTTATTGCCTTAGAGTATGGTGAGGGTAAAGCCAGAGAGTTCCTAGACACAATCTTCAGGTCCTTTATTAGAGTCCTCGAGATTAAAGGCTTGTCAGTAGCTTACTCTGATATAGAGATACCTAGAGAGGCTAGACAGGAGGTTGAGAGGTTAACGGAGAAAGCTCGAAGGGAGGTTGAGGAGCTCATAGAACAGTATAGGAGAGGGGTACTAGAACTAATCCCCGGTAGGACTGCTGAGGAAAGCCTCGAGCTCAAGATTATTGAGTTGCTCCAGAAGCTGAGAACCGAAGCTGGAGAGGTTGCTATAAGGCATCTCGACTCGTTCAACGACATATTCATCATGGCTAAGACGGGAGCTAGGGGTAGTGATATAAATGTAACGCAGATGGCAACAATGTTGGGACAGCAGACCATAAGGGGTAGGAGGATATGGAGAGGTTTTAGAACCAGGACTCTTCCACACTTTAAACCTGGAGAGCTAAGCCCTGAGGCTAGAGGGTTTATAAAAGGTAACTTCAGGGATGGTCTTAGACCTAGTGAGCTCTTCTTCCACGCTGTAGCGGGTAGAGAAGGCCTAGTGGATACCGCTGTTAAAACCTCTCAGAGCGGCTACATGCAGAGAAGGCTTATAAACGCTCTCCAAGATCTAATAGTCTCATATGATGGAACTGTTAGAGATTCATGGGGTAACATTATCCAGTTCAAGTATGGCGAGGATGGCGTGGACCCCATGAGAACATATCATGGGAAGCCTGTTGAGGTGAATAGGGTTATAGAAATGGTTAGGAGCATGAGGGGGCATCGGAATGAGTAGTGGAGGGAGGCTTCAGAAAATCCTAGAGGATGTTAGGGAGGTCTTACCCCTCAGTCTCTACGAGGAGCTTGTTGAAAGCCTTAACAAGGCCGAAGATTTAAGTGAGGACGAGAAGATAGCGGTTGTAGGTGAGGTTATTAGGAGATACGTGCTAGCCATGGTTCAGCCTGGAGAACCTGTAGGTGTCGTAGCGGCGCAGTCCATAGGGGAGCCTGGGACGCAGATGACCTTAAGGACTTTCCACTACGCTGGTCTCATGGAGTTCGACGTAACCCTAGGTCTCCCAAGGCTTATCGAGATAGTTGATGCTAAGAGGGAGCCTTCCACCCCTATTATGGAGGTATACTTGGATGAGGAGCACAAGTACTCTGAGGCTAAGGCTAGAGAGGTTGCTAGGAGGATAGAGTATACAACGCTAGAAAAGGTCATGCTGAGCCTCCAATACACGTTAGGTGATAGGGAGTTTGTGTTAAAACTTGATCCAGAAATGCTTGAGGATAAAGGTGTTACTGTGGATATGGTCATTGATAAGTTAAGGGATAGTGGTATAGGGGAGGTTGAAGGAGGCGAGGATCCATACACTCTGGTAATAGCTGTTGATAGGAAGGTTCTACCTGAGGAGAGGATATTTGATTACAAGGCTTATAAGGAGGTAGAGGCTAAGCTTAGAAAACTCTATCTTAAGGGTGTTAAGGGTGTGAATAGAGCTAGCATTAGGATAGTAGATGAGAAGGTTGTAGACGGTAAGGTTGTCAGAGAGTATGCTATAGTAACAGAGGGTAGCAACTTAGCGGAGGTTCTCTTCATGGAAGGAGTTGACTATAGGAGGACTACGACTAACAACATATTCGAGATAGCGGAGGTTTTAGGAATAGAAGCGGCTAGAAACGCTATCATAAGAGAGATTATGAGGGTGTTAGAGGATTCAGGTTTAGATGTAGATATAAGACATGTGATGCTAGTAGCGGATGTAATGACCTGGAATGGAACCATTAGGCAGATCGGTAGACTAGGGGTTACAGGGGAGAAGCCGAGCGTACTAGCTAGAGCGGCCTTTGAGGTTACAGTTAAACAGTTATATGATGCAGCAGTATCTGGAGAGGAGGAGAGTTTAAAAGGTGTAACAGAGAGTGTTGTAGCAGGGGTTCCGCCTAGGGTTGGGACCGGGTTGATAGTAACAGTTTTAGGTGTACCTAGAAAACGTGTAGGAGGAGAGTGAGGATGGCCTCGCCCCAAGTGCCTTTGGAGAGAGAGATTAAGAACCTTATTAAGACCGGCAGATATTACATTGGCTCTAGGAGAAGTCTTAGGGCTCTCAAGAGGGGTGAAGCCAAGGTACTCATAGTAGCTGAGAATACGCCTCCAAGCCTCAAGGAGAAAGCCCTCTACTACGCTAAGCTAGCCGGTGTCCAGGTTATAGCATATAAGGGTAGCAGTGTTAACCTAGGGTTATCAGTGGGGAAGCCTTTCCCTATCTCCATGATAGCCGTCTTAGATGTAGGAAGCTCTAGGCTACTAGAGGTGGCAAGCCTACAGGGGTCAGGTTATGAGTGAGGATAGGATTACAGTTGAGGAGCTTAAATACATGTCCATCTTCAGTGAGGTGACAGGGGCAACAGTTTACAGATGCCTGGTAGACGGGGAGACTGGCAAGCTATACTTCTTGGTGAAGAGAGGCGATTTAGGTAAGGCTATTGGGAGGAATGGTAGGAATGTAAAGGTTTTATGCGATCTATTTAAGAGGCAAATAGAAGTTTTCGAGTATTCAGAAGACCTTGTCGAGATGGTTAAAAACCTATTCCCAGGAGTTGAAATACTAAGAGTAGATGTTAGCGAGCGCGGTGAGGAGAAGATCGTCAATATCTCGGTGAGAGAGGAGGATAAAGGTAAAGCCATTGGGAGGGATGGAAGAAACGTTAAGAGAGCTAGATCCATCCTAGGGAGGCTTTTCAAAGTTTCAAAGCTCTCAATTAGATAATATAAGGGTTGGTGGAATATTAAACCAGGGGATCGCCATGGCAGGTAAGAAAGCCCCCCTAGGGCTTTTCGCAGCTAGAACCCTAAGGAAGAAGAGGCTTAAGTTTAGATGGAGTCAGAAGGAGTTTAGAAGGAGGATGCTTAAGTTAAAAGAGAAGTACGACCCACTCGAAGGAGCTCCTATGGCAAGGGGTATAGTTCTTGAAAAGGTTGGTGTTGAGTCAAGACAGCCTAACTCAGCTCTACGAAAATGTGTTAGAGTTCAACTAGTTAAAAACAAAAAGGTTGTAACAGCCTTCGTCCCCTACGATGGTGGCATCCTCTACATAGATGAACACGATGAAGTTATAATAGAGGGCATAGGAGGGCCGATGGGCAAATCCTTGGGCGACATACCAGGAGTTAGATATAAGGTAGTTATGGTTAACGGTGTATCCTTAAAAGCGCTGTGGGAGGGTAAAAAGCAGAAACCCAGGAGATAGCTGTTAACCAAGTGTGGTTGTTAAGTAGCACACTCTCCTATCCTCCTTCCTCGTATTCCTCAAATCTCTCCTGTTGATCTACGAGCTCCTTCTTGACATATATGTTTCTCCCTGTTAGGAGTGCCAGGTATACTGCATGGCTAGGGATCATCTTTATGGTCATGTTCACCCCTTCATCCTCGAAGTCTACAGATGCTGTGTAGAGGCCTGTTACAGGGTCTAACTCGTCTATGACCACTCTTTTCAACCCCCTTGCTAGTACGTCCTTGAAGCCTTCGTTACTCAGTAGGAACGTGTATATACTCTGTCTCCTAGGTGGCGTTAGAGACCCTCTATGTACGGCTAGGGCTTCAGCCACATCTGATGGGATGTTTATCATTGTGAAAACTCTACCATCCTCTAGTGTTAGATTGAGTTCTACCACGTACCAGCTAAAACCTTTGTAGACGTCTCTTACAAGCCTCTGGCTTATATACACGTCAACTACCCTTATAATACCATTCACTTCCTTACTACCCACTCCTAACGCCTCATGTTAACTACCTGGCCCTAGCTTAGTTAGGTTAACCACACTTTTAAAGCTTTTTGCTAGGATCGGTGAGGCTTAGCCGGCGCTCTAGCTCGCAAACTATCCTTGCGGTAACACTCCATGCTGTTAAAGGGTAGCCTCCAGCTATAGCATACCTTTTATAAGCTAGGCTTAGGACTTCATCCTCAAAGTCGCCTCGTGGGAAAGCCCCTATGCCTATCAATGCGTTCTCCAACACGGCCTCCTCTACTATCTCTTCAGGTGATTTAAGCTCGCCTTTCTCCCACAAGATTATCATTCTCTCCCCTCTAGCTAGAAACTCCTCTAGGCTATCCGAAACCTTGAATATGAGGGGATCGGGGGAATCCACTGGCACCTTCCCCGCTATAAGTAGATCGGCCATGACCCCCTTGAATCTCTCTAAGTGCTTTGGTAATCTTGCATCGCTTCTAACCTTAAAGACCCTTCCATCTAATACGTGGAAGTACACCTCTACGACCCCTCTTCTCGTTAGAGGCGACTCTACAGCTAGGAGGAGGCACATATGCACTATATCAGGTCTACCTCTCTTCCACTTTCTCTCAAGCCTCCTCATAGCCTTATAGTGTAAGCTTTTATCAAGGATAAGCCTGCTAGGAGGCACCTCATACCTCCTAGCGCTTCTAACGACGTCAGGCTCTCCGTATAACTCTCTAGGCACGAGCTCCAGAGAAGACTCGAGGAACAAGATTTTAATTGTGGAGACCACTCTACACTATCGCCTCCACAGCTCTCTTCTCCTAGCCTCAAGCTGCTCTACAGGCCTCCCCTCGTACTCGGCTGCAGTAATAAGCTTAACACCTAGCTCAGAGGCTATCCTAACATGTCTCTGTATGTGCTTTAAATACTCTATATCCCTAAGTAAATGATGGTCTACCACTAAAATCTCGGGCCTCACATCCCTTAATACGGTCTCAAGGCCTTCTAACCCCATTCTAACGGCCTCCTCGGATACAAGGGTACCAGAGGAGTAGGTAGGCGGCCCCCCTAGTATTATGAGGCTCGGTCTAGGCCTAGACCACGATTTAAGTGTTGAGAGAGCATCAGGGTCAACGGGGCCCTGAACATCGCTAGTAAATATTACACTGTTATCCTCACATTGAATTCTCACCATTAAGACCTTACCTACTCTACTTCCA
Source organism: Desulfurococcaceae archaeon (assembly GCA_020833325.1). GTDB lineage: Archaea > Thermoproteota > Thermoprotei_A > Sulfolobales > Acidilobaceae > DSZV01. The sequence continues at coordinate 14,562 of JAJHQN010000008.1, forward strand.
GGTTCTCCGTGCCATACAGGTTTTGAGAATTCTATAACCATTTTATCAAATACGAATGTGGAGCTGTCGCTCGGCGTCACATGGGCTCTATAGGCTAAGCCCGACTTTTTAAGGAACATATACCCTCTAAACCTCTGACTCCTATTAATATCCCTCTCTATATCCTTAACAAGCAGTCTTTTCCCGTAGTAGATTTCAGGCTCCCCTCTAATATAGTGATCGTAGTGGTAGTGGGTAACTACTACCACATCACTCTCTCTTACAAGCCTCCTAGCAACATCTAATACCCTCTCCAACCTCTCATACTCCACGCTGTGCGGAGGTAGCCCAAACCTTCTCGGGGCTAGAGCAGCCCCCAAGTCAACTCCTACAGAGACACCACACATATCCACAAACGTAGCTAGACTCCTAACCCCCATGCTATCCGCAGCTACAATTCTAACCCCACTAATCAACTTGGAAAACCACTCTAGGACCTCAACACTCGAACTTTAAATCCATTAACCTCAGCTAAACCCTTCCCACCTCAACATTAAATCTGAGTACACCCTATGCTCGGTCTTGACGAGGTTAAGCTGTGGAACGAGCTATCAGAGTACAGAGACGTACTGGTAAGACCAGCACGTACTTTCGACTAAGAGCGTGAAGTTCTACCTAGGAGATCTGTTTCAATGGGATCCCCGCGAGGATTTTATGAGAGTAGCTTCACTCTTACATCTTCAATAGATTGCCTTCTCTTGGGAGCCGCTTTTAATGTTATTGTTTAACTTTAACTCCTGCTTTTTCAGCCACTTTTATAAAGTCCTCTCTTGTTATGGGTAGCCATTTAGCTATATCGTAGTATGTCTCCATGCTTACATACTGTTCTCCGCCAGATCTCTCAGTTCTTTTCACTATTTCGGAGTAGAGGCGTGTTATCACATTCTTCTTGGTCATACTGGATATGACGGCTCTCTCCACCTCCCCTCCATACTTATACCTTGCCTTTAATAGTATCTCTACTATCTTATTCACCTTATCCGGAACCCCCACTACAGATCCTTTTAATTCAATCCTCCTAGGTATACCCCATGGTACTAGGTTATCGAATACTCTTCCCATGCCCGGTCTCGACACGCTATCCTGGACCCCCCCTATTAGGAATGCATCCGACGATAGCACATCGTTAGGTGTTAGGGGGTGCGGTGCATCCTGCCTTATTATTGTTACCTTGTCAGCGTCCATGCTCCATAGTAGCTCGCTAGGCTTACTAGGTGTTATTATGATTTTATTCTTTCCAGCTACACTGTGGATCCAGTCGGCCATCGACTTATCAGCGCTTGTTATCGCAAGATGGGGGTCCCACAGGTATTCTCTAACCCTTTCAATACACTCCTCTACCTGTATTTTAATGGATGCGACGTCTATCGTCTCCTGGGATGAGAGGATGCTAAAATCGACAACGAATAGTGGGAGGGGGGGTGTTGGTAGGAGCTCTGCCACCTCCCTCCACGTCACCAAAGCCTTCGTCTGGGATACCCTATGCGATATTATAGCGTCAGGCCTTAGATCCCCATCTTTCACGAAAAGCTTGAACTTAACACCCCTATAGCTATCCTCTCTTGCAACCTTACCCTTAAAAGCTGGATCATATACAATGTTGTATTCGTTGACAAGCATCTCCACTGCAACATATTGGAACCCGAGAGTTTCAAGCCTCTTCAGCTCGTAGAAAGGCTTAAATCCAAGTCTATAAACTCCTTTACCCATGAGGACCTCAAAAAGCGCTGTTAACGGTCTTTCAACGTATACCATCTTCACCTCTCATACCTCGATCTAAGTATTCATCGAGAGTTTTAAATGTTAATCTAGCTTTCCTAACCCTTAATCCAAACCTCTCCAGTGTAGCCCACGAGTATCTTATGATAGGCGGTTTAACCCCTGACTTAAGGGTCTCCTCAAGCCACTCTAGAGTTCTAGGATCACCGGGATACCCGCTACCCTCAACCCCATAAATGGATCTCAGCACTTGTAACCTCCTATCTCTCAAGTGCTTAGCTATAATACTCGCAGCTGATACCTCAACATACCTATCATCAGCACCCTCTTCAACAACGAGTGTGCCTGTAAAGCTCAGACGTTTAAGCATTTTCATGAGCTCCTTATCCACATCGCCAAATTTGTCCACTACAATCCTTGAGGCGGTGAACTCTCCACCAAGCCTTAACGCTAGAACCCTTAACACCTTAAACACAGCGTCTAACTCAAGCCTATTGATGTTATACAAGTCTATCTCATGCGGTGCTATAGAGGAGACGGTAAAAGGCCACTTCCTCAAAACAGCGTACAACTCAGCTCTCTTAGATTGGCTAAGCCTCTTACTATCCCTAACCCCGTAATCAACTAGGAGCTTCTCATCGTCATCGCGCATAGCGAATGCCACTACAAAAAGCTCTCCAACTAAACTACCCCTCCCAGCTTCATCAACACCAACACGAAGACCCATGGAGTCCCCTCCTTTCAATCAACTCAGCTATAAGAGAGTGTTCCAAAGTTTAAAACATAACATTCTTAAAACCAAGAAGGTGGAGTGTAAAGGGCTAGACGGAGAAGAGCTCGCTCTCAACACACTCGGAAACTTACAACTGAGAGCTACACCTTAAAAGTGGAGATGAAGGGGATCTCCATAGCTCAGCTTGCACGGAAGGCGAGAAGTACTGCGTATTAAGGAGCATCCCGATGATCTCATCTGGGACTTGGGAGCTATTTCAGTTTTCACGATCACCAGCGTCACTTACAAATTTTGATATTTCCTAGAGCTTAGGGTGAGTTAAGGTGTTAGGGTTAAAGGTGTTAGGATTTTATCTTGAGAGGGGTTGTCTGGGTTGGATGGAAGGGTTGTATGGATTGATGCTTCTACGCCTAAGAGGGGCGTCCTCGCCGCTACTCTTGCTAGGCTCCTTAGGAGTGAGGGTTTTGAGGTTTTGATTACAGCTAGGAGCTATGATTACACCATTAAGGTTCTCGAGTTGCTGGGCGAGCGTTATGTTATCACCGGTGTTCATGGTGGAGGTAGTCTTAGGGGTAAGCTTCTGGCCGATATTGGGAGGATGATTGATTTAGAGGTTGTTGTTGAGGAGTACGAACCAGGCGTCCTCATATCCTATCCGTCGCCTCCAGCTGTTAGAGTCGCTTTCGGCCATGGTATCCCGTATATTGCTTTAGGTGATACACCTCACGGTATTGCTATGAATAGGCTTTCATATCCTCTAGCTACGGTAGCTATCTTCAGCGAGTTTATAGCTGATGAGATGGAGAGGTTTATATTGAAGGGTTTAACTGTTGTTGAGACCTTTAGGGGCGTTGATGAACTACTGTGGGTTAAGGATTTCAAGCCTAACGTTGCTAACATCGAAATCCTAGGGTTGAAACCCTATAGCTACATAGTCTTCAGACCTGAGGAGTTCAAAGCACACTATTATAAGAGCCTAGAATCAAGTGCAATCCTGAAGCTAGCGTCCGAGATAGCGGAGATGGGGTTAACAACCGTCATAATTCCAAGGTACAAGGAGCATTACGAGGAGGCGGCTAAGATAAAGGGGGCCCTCATACTCGATAAGCCGTTCTCAGGACTAGACCTAGAGTACTACTCACTAGCAGTAGTAACAGGGGGTATAAGTATGGCTAGAGAGGCAGCACTCCTAGGAACCCCTGGGATATCGATGTTCGATAGAATCATAGGCATAGACTCGGCTCTCGCCAAAATCGGCTTCCCAATATACTATTCTGAGAGTTACGATGTAACTTTAAAGATGGTTAAAGATATAATAAAGAATCCCGATAGGTATAGAGTTGATACAAAGAGTATGCTAGAAAAACTAGAGTCACCGTGGCCTATAATATTGAGGTGGGTAAAAAGACTGCTAAGCTCATAATATACTAAAATAACCCTTCCCGCCCTTGGAAAAGGGCGAGTTTCCCCACCCTAAGAGGCTTCTAAGCCTCTCCCAGCCTCTATATGTTTCCCGCTCGGAGGCTCACCCCTCATCCCATCGAACTCCACAATAGGGGTATGACCTCCCGCCCTGGAGGTGTGGGGTTTCGAATCTCTGGGTCTTGGGTGTTAGCCTCTTGGTTTCCCGGCATCTCATCCGGGTCTGAGGGTAAGTTGTGCTTTGAGGCGGGAGATCTTGGATCCCACAACCCCTAAGTCCTCGATTTCAACCAGATATCATCATAACTCCACCCTAACAGTGTAGCGGGGGGTTTAGAAGCCTAAAACTCCAAAACCCAATCCCGCCTTTGAAGGCGAGGTTTGCTAAGCTTTAATATCGCGCTAGGGTTACATGTAGAAATTATTACCCTCCCCCCTATCACTATTGATTGTGGTGTAGTTCCCTTGGGTAAGCTTTTCGGGACTGATGGTGTTAGGGGTGTAGTTGGTTTTGATTTAACGCCTGAGTTTGCTTTAAGGTTAGGGAGGGCTATTGGTGGCTTCTTTGGTAGGGGTTCTAGGGTTCTTGTCGGTCGCGATGTTAGGGCTGGTGGCGATATTGTAGCTGGAGCTCTTGTAGCTGGGCTTCTCTCTGAGGGTGTTAAGGTCTACTATGCTGGTCTTACTCCAACCCCCGCTATCCAGTATGTTGTTAAGAATGAGTTCTACGATGGCGGTGTTATGATAACAGCTAGTCATAACCCTCCTGAGTATAATGGTGTTAAGGTTATAGCAGGCGATGGTATTGAGGTTCCTAGGGAGGACGAGGTTAAGATTGAGGAGCTCTACTTCAAAGGCCATGGTTCAAGCCTCGAGTGGAGATCCCTTGCAGAGCCTCCTGAGGGTGTGACAGGTGTAGTGGAGAAGTATGTTAAGGCTATAGTAGATCAGGTTGATGTCGACTCTATAGCTAAGAGGGGCTTTAAGGTTGTGGTTGACTGTGCTAATAGCGTTACAGCCTTAACAACACCACTTCTACTTAGAAAGCTTAACGTTAGAGTTGTATCTATAAACTGCCACCTAGACCCGCTATTCCCCGGTAGGGAGCCTGAGCCTAGACCTGATACACTGGTAGATGCTGCAACTCTAGTAGTCTCTTCTAGAGCGGATCTAGGTGTAGGCCATGACGGTGATGGCGATAGAGCTATACTGATAGATGATATGGGTAGAATACACTGGGGTGATAGGTCCGGGGCTCTCCTAGCAGCCTATGCTTCAACTAAGTGGAAGAGTTTCCCGAGAAGGGTTTATACGGGTGTATCCAGTAGTGTAGTGGTTGAAGATTACCTTAAACCCTACGGTGTAGAGGTTGTATGGACCCCGGTAGGCTCTGTTACCATAGCTAGGATGATGAAGAGTGAGGGAGGAGCTATAGCTGGTTTCGAGGAGAACGGTGGGTACATGCATGTACCACACCAGTACGTTAGAGATGGTGCTATGAAGCTAGCGTTATTCCTGGAGGTTATGTCGTCATATGGAGTTAAGAGTAGCTCTCTATTCTCTAAGCTCCCAGAGTATCACACTATTAAGACGAAGGTGAAGGCTTCAAGGGAGGAGGCTCTCTGTGCTATAGAGTTGTTGAAGGAGCGTTTTTCAGGATTCAGAATGGTAACCATAGACGGTGTTAAAGTGTTCGGCGGCGATTTCTGGGTACTAGTAAGGCCTAGCGGGACGGAGCCTGTGATAAGGATTATGGGTGAAGCCTCTAGGAAAGAGAGGATTGAGGAGGTGGTGGCAGAGGTTAAGAACATCATATCACTTTGCCTTAGAGGTGGCGGGCTGTGAGATACTATTTCTTTGAGCTCCTAGCATGCCCTATATGCAAGAACCCTAACCTGCTACTACACCCCATCATAGAGGAGAAGCGCTCAGTCACCGTTGATGTTGAAAGGGTTAGATGTAGGAGGTGGTGTAGCTTATACTGGAGGAATGCTGAGGAGACCCCCTTAGATCTTTGTAAAGACTGTGTACACAGGGACATAGTAGAGGGTGTCATCGTATGCCCTAACTGCGGTAGATGGTACCCCATAGTATCAAGTATACCGGTAATGATAAATGATAAGTATAGAAACCCCAAGGAGGACGCTGACTTCATGAGAAGGAATATATCTAGGATCCCGGAGAATGTGAAGAGGGAGATGAGGATACCCAGGATAATAGAATAAAAGATTTGGAGGATAAAACTAAAGGGAGTAGGGGGATAGGATAGATTGGCTCAGGCGAGGGATGTGGGAGAGTTAGCGAGAAGCCTAGAGAGGTGGGTTGCACTTCAGAAGGTAGTCTTAGATAGCTTCAAACAGATAGATGGTAAGGTGAAAGCCTCTGATAGGCTCGATATAATAATACATACAAGGATAGCTTTCAACCATATGATAAGAACTCTTAAGGCGTTCGACGACTGGCTACAAGATCCATTCATAACAAGTAATATACCCAGGGAGCTCCTACTAGAAGTGTGGTCAACATCTCTAAAGCTTATGGAGACGCTCTTAGAGCTTGATATAAAGCATACAACTGAGGTTAAAAGCATAATAGAGAAGGCTGTGAAGGAGGGGCAGATAAGCCCTATAGTCGCCCAACTAAGAGACCTGGCGGCACCTAGAGGAGAGGAGAGGGAGAGGAGAGGGCCGGCAATATCGATTTAAACTAGGTGTTGAAACAAGCCTCTCTAGGCTAAACCGGAAAACCTTTTAACTCTTTTAAGTAACCTCCTCTACCTCTCTCTCCCTAGCTTTTAATACTTGGTAAGTAACCTCCACACTATATTTCAACGCAGCTTTCGCTTTTATAGCCTCTATTGTAGACTGGAGATTCTCAATCCTAATCTCGGCCGTTGAGCCGTCAGGCTTCTCCCTTATAAGAAGTCTAGCCAGCTCCCCCTCAACACCAGACTTTGCTTGGAGCACTCTAATATCCTCCTCCACGCTTCTAAGATACTCTTTAACCTCTACTGGGAGTACTACTGGGTTTTCAAATGCAACCCTCACATATGTATCTCCGATGTAAACCCTTGCCACCCTCCTCCTCCCTATTTTAACCTCTTCAACCCTCTCCCCTACAAGGGCCTGCTGGCCGCTATCAAGGATTGCCATTATAGTTTTCAAAGCTTTTAACTCGAGCTCCAACTCCTCAACCCTAGATCTAAGCCATTCTAGAACCTCCTCCTTCGCGAGATACCCCTCCTGGTTGTCAGAATACCTAGTCACCCCGGCCCCCCATGCTAGTAAGGTTTAGTTAGCGTGAGTAGGGTTCTGGGTCAGTGTTATCCAGGTCTCACCTAACCCAAAAAGCCTGCTCTTAGATCAAATGATGAGAGGGGTCTTAACGGCTCTCACCTCCAGTTCACATAGTGTTAGTTCGCAACCCTCTCTCCCCTCAGGTTATACTTAGGCCTACTACTGGGATGTGTTTATGGCAGTTGACTTGGTTAGTGTTGTTGAGGAGTGGACCACTAGGATAACAGCGTTGGCGTGGGCGTTATTCTTATTCACATGGAGTGTAGGTTGGGCTCTTAGAGGGGCTCCGCTACCGTTCGCTAGAGTGAAGAGGATAGGCTCCTCTCTTGTAGAGGATTCTGTATGGGCGGCTTTCTGGCTGGCTGTGGGCATGACTGTTTTCAAGGTTGTTACATACATAGCTAGCCTCATAGCTCAAGGTCTAGGATTTTAGATGGGCGGTGTTAGGGTAATGGACCCAGCCTACCTAGTGGTGTTAGCTGTTAAACTAGCTATACTAACATTTTACATTGGGGTTCTAGTGTACGCCCTACCACTACCATTCTCTACCGTGAAGAGGTGGGGACCCCAGCTATTATGGGATGGGGTTCTAGCCTTGTTCCTAGCTACGATCTACGCCATCCTATACTCCACGAGCAACAGGTTAGCATTAATGCTGGGGGGCTCGTGGACTCTCTTCAACCTATGGTATTCAGCGGCACTAAGCGTGTCTCTGAACTTGAAGATGGTGATTGCAGCACTAACTGCTATCCCTGAAGTGGCAAGGTTAGCCGGGCCTGTTTATGCTGTAGCGCTACCCTTAGATAGAGCTGCAACTCTAGCCATACTATTCCTGACAACCCTTGCTGGAATAGCTGAGCTAGTGTACAACTACGGCCTGGTACTAGTGGCTTTTGGAGTAGTACTCTACGCTACACCATTTAGGATTACCAGAGGTGCCGGAGCGTGGCTTATAGCCTTCATCCTAGTATTCAGTATAGGTCTCCAAACGCTCCCACTATTCATATCGAGCTTTGCGAGCAAACCGCAGACTCCGGAGGTTACTGTAGACTATAGGTTGTTAAAGGTGAGGGTTGAAAGTAGTAGGGGTGACCCTATAGCTTATGGAGTGTTAGTACTAATGGATAGTAGTGGACGTGTTATAGCATCATACATGGTTGATGGGGGTGGCTATGCTAAGTCAAAGTACCTAGAGGGTGGCATGGTTATGATGCCAGCCTCAGAAGTGTATGCCTACATAGAGTTCGATGGCGTCTTATTCCCTTTAAAACCTAGGCCGTTGAGAGCTCAGGAGTACTCTAATGGGCAGGAGGTGGTTGTTAGAGCTCCGCACATCATCATATCAAAGTACCCGCTAATACTAGCGTACTCCTCGGTAACCGATTTCGAGGTTGTCGACGGTGGGAGCTGGTTTGCCATAACATCATATCTAAACCTAGGGGATTTTATTGAAATTAGGTACCCTAAGTACTGTAACCTAAACATAACATCCAATTATGTAATGGCTAGTGGTGAGTGGGCATGGAGGGGTGTTAATGGAGTCTACTCCAAGCTCAATGCGGGTAGTGCTGGTGTCTACGAGGTGATGGTTCAAATCAATGGTTGTAGCCAACCACACCTCCCCTCAGACGAGGGATTACAGGATTACGTGGAAAGGCTTTCAGAGGAGTTGAAGTTCATTGATGTGAATCTACTTAAAGCATTCATACTATACTATCTCACTGTTCCAACCATATATGTCTTCATGCTATTCCTAGCTACCGGGGCTCTAGCTAGGATACTTGGAGGTAGGGATAGGGTTCCGGTAAGGGTGGCTTAGCTTGGTCGGCATCCTAGACATGTTGATAGTAACCCTAGCCCTGTTATCCCTCATCATGCTCTTGAGGAATATACTGGCTTCAAGGGAGCTAAGGATACCTATTAGGCTTAGGAAAGGCGAGGAGCTCAAGGTTAATATTGGCGGTAGCACTTTAGTAGGCTACGCCCTCGTAGCTGATAGGATTCCCTCAGGTGGCGATGGAGGGGTGGCTGAGAGGCTTGTTGAGATAGCTAAGTCCATGAGGGTTAGTGTCACGTTCACGTCGAGCATGTTTAAAGTGGAGTCTGGGAAGCTATTGGGGTTCATTGAGGATGAGATTAGGAAGGTTGAGCTAGTTTACAACGCTACAAAGCATGTTAGATACGCTGAGAGGCTTAGGTTTCTTAACGAGCTATACAGAACCGTAGCTAAAGATCACAAACCGTACGTAGGCTCCCTAGGCATAGTACTATGGTTGCCTCAAGGCGACCCCGATAACCAGAGGGTTGTTGAGGCTTTCAGAAGTCTTGTTGAGGCGGAGGCGGGTGTGACGTTGAGAAAGCTTGGTAGTAGCTTCGACGTTGTAGAGGGGTTGATTGCAAGCGTGCCGCCAGTTGAGAGTGCTGTGAACGTGCCTGTAATCCTGGTTACAGAGGATGATGTTAGTGATAGGAGGGGGGTGATCTTAGGTAGGATGGTTGACGGTGAGGGAGTTTTAGTTCTAGATTGGCCTAGGGATTTTGAAGCTCACATAGGAGTCTTAGGGCCCACGGGTAGAGGTAAGACTGTTATGCTTGCTGGGATAGCTGCCCAGCTGGGCATGCTTAGTGATGTAAGGTTAGATCCGTACATGGTTTTAGTTATAGACCCTAAGGGCGATCTTAGAAACCTCCTTTCAAAAGTCGCTTCGAAGGTTGTTAGACCAGGTGGTTATTGTATCCCTCTACCGAGACTCGACGGGGTTGCAGAAGAGCTGGTCAAGTCTAGTGTTGAGGCAGGTTGGGGTAAGGGTAAGGTTGACGTGTGTAGGGGCTCGCTTATAGAGAGGGGGCTTGTAGTGTACGATTTAACAGACCTTGGGAATGAGGATAGGAATGTAGCTTCAAGTCTTATAGTCTCCAGTCTAGTCCTAGAGGCTTCCGAGAAAGGGCTTCCAGGCAGGGTGGTTCTAGTTGTTGATGAGGCTTGGAGAGTGGCTATAGGATCGGCTAACCACATGATTATGGCGCTTAGAGAGGGTAGAAGTAAAGGTTTATATGTTATCTACGCAACTCAATCGCCATCAGATCTACCCCAGGCTATCCTGGACAACACGAGGGTTGTAGTAGCCTTCGGGGGCTTCACTAAGAACTATGCAGAGCTAGCTAGGAGACTCGGCCTTGAGGAGGTCGATAAGCTACTAAGACTACCTGTTGGCGAAGCTTATGTAAGAGTTGGCGATAGACCTCCCCTAAGAATTTATGCATACAACTATAAAGCTATGCTAGGAGATAGCATAGTTAGCGGGGTGGAAGCCGGTGTCTCTAGCAGCGAAGGTTCTAGAGGAGATGGAGAAGAACGCTGAGCTTAGGAGGAAATTCTTCAGAATACTACTAGCAGAGCTCATGCTAGACCCAGATCTCAGGATGGCCATGGTTAACGCGATGATAAGAGAGGTCGCAACGAAATCAGACCTATCTGAGGCGGAGAAGAGGATTAAAACATCCATAGACGATCTAGGCAAGAACGTGAGCTCATCCCTAGAGAATATACCCACAAAGGACTCAATTAAAGATCTTGCGTCGAAAGTCGAAGAAGTAGCAAGGGATATAAAAGAGTTTAAAAACATGATAGGTGTGATTGAGAGCGTAGGAGAGAGGTTCAACAAGGTAGAGGATAAAGTTGATACTGTAAAAAACGTGGTAGAGATATTTGAAACAACATTCTCAAACATAACATCTAAGTTAGACGATTCACTATCAAAGATAGGGGCAACCACAACAACAATCCAGGAAACCACAACCGCAATACAGGATAGAACATCTACAATTGAAAATAGAACATCCAACATTGAAAATAGAATCTCAAGACTAACAATAGCCATCTTCATAATCCTAATATTAACCCTAGTAACGTTAATAGCACAACTACTGGAGACACTAAAACTAATACCATAGACAGCTTAAAGGAAGTCAAAGGAACCGCCTATTATACCCTTAAAACTAACAATAGAAAACTTTAAAACCAATCTACCGGAAGCGGCATGATCAACATACTAGCAGTTCACAGCCTATGCATAGTCCAAGGAAAAGTACTTATATTGAACCAACCCCATAAACAGTAATGGAGGGCTTTAAGCTCCCAACAAGTCTACATCGGGGTTGGGGGAGTTCAGCGTAGACAATGTTTGCTATAAGGATTCCTAGGTAGGTTGGAGGTTCAGATGTTGTTATAGTTTTTATGTTCGTCGATTTTGTTTTCATTTACATATCTAGGGAAACATTATCGGTTTGCTTAAGCTCCAGAGAGGTTAAATTTCTATGTTGAACGTTTCATGACTAGGAAGAGGAGTGGGAAGGGTTCAGTTTGGGTGGTTAAGCTATGAAATTATTTTAGATTGTTGAGAGAGCGTAGGGTAGCTCATATTCTTTTTAGTAGTTGAAGGGTGTTCTATAGGTGCGGTTAACGCTAGTATCTTGGCTCTATGACTATTAATGCGTATTCGTTGAGCTGGTTTAGCTTAATTATGTTTTTACCCTCCTCTCTTACTACTTCAAGTTTTTGTCCTGTTATGGCATTGTAAGCTGTGTGCTTCTCGTCTGTCTCGCTATGCAATTCTAGTATTATGTTGTTGACTGGGATTATGGTTCTGGGTGGGTGTACGCTGTATGGTGGTATGTACGGTGGGAGTGATTGTTTGCTGGGTCCTGTGGGTGCTGTTAGTATCCTCTGGTTATAGGTATGGTTTACTAGGTGAACTACCAGTCTGTCTCCTTTCCTATAGAACTCTGTTTGTATAGTCTCTGGGGCCTCGACTTTGATTGGTGGTTTTGGAGCATGCTTGTTTAGAGGTCTGAGGATGAGCTCTGCGTAGTCAGGGTGCCCTAGTCTACTATAGTGTGCTCCAACTCTAGCTGAGTAGTATATTATAGATCCTCTGCCGTGCTCGGCCATGATCACCCCCGCTACCTTTTCAAGAGTTGAGTCTGGGGGTGGTGTGCTCCTACCTAGCGTGTACTCGAAACCATAGGGGGCTTTAGGTGCTCTTACTAAGGCTAGGACTTTAGATGTTACAGACCTAACCCTAACTAGGTCTCCTAGTATCCTCTCAGTCCTACCCTTCTCGAACCTGATACTCTGGTCACCGAAGACTATTGATTCTGGGAGGCCGCTCCAGTACTCATTGTATATGGTGGGGGATACGTTTAGGTGGAGGTACGAGTAGCCCATCCTGAGGAAGCCCTCGAATGTAACACCCATGATATCTTCCAGTGCTAGTGAATGCCTATAGGTGTAATCAGGGCTCATAACGCCGAATTCAGCTGTAGCTACTAGAACCCCACCGTTCTCCACATAGCCTTCTAGAACCCCTTCATCCCTAGAGCTAAGTACTGCAGTTGATGGGAGTACTAGGACCTTGTAGTTTCTAGCCTTACGCTCCAAGTCTACCATTGAGAGGAGCTCCACCGGAACGTGGCTTGAAGCTATTATCTGCGTTAAACCCTCAAGCTCAGCTAAATACACATCAGGCCTCTCCCAGAAGTACTTATCATGGGTCTCGCTGCTGAAAACCACAGCAGCATAGCTAATGGGCTCTACGTCTACCAGGTACTCCTCAAGCCTTTCAAGCTCCTCGTAAACCTCAGCTAGGTAATCTAAAGCCCTTGGATCCTCGAAGAACTGGCTTGAGAACATGGTAGCCACAGGGTGCCCTCCAGCAGCAACAATAGCCCTAACCCCCTGTTTAACAGCTATCCTGGTAGTAGACTGGGTCGTTCTAAGCGTGTAGAAGAGATTTCTACTAACAAACACAGGCTTCCCCTCACCTAGTAGAGCTCTAGTCAGCTTAGTAGCCATCACTATGAGGGAGTAGTCTACAACATCGAACTCGCTTGCCTCAGCGAAAACACCATCCAGTATATCCCTAGCCTTCTCAACAACAATATTACCCCTACCAGCCCACCCAACCGGGTGGCTGTTATAGAGGAAGAGCGTATCACCCTTCTCCTCCTTAATAGCATCCCTGATCCTCCTCATAGCCTCAACAGTAACCCTATACCTCCACTCCCACGACAACCTAAACGCTGGATCCTCCTCATCCATAACACTAGGTAGATCAACCCCATACTCACTCTTAAACTTAGCCCTACAATAGCTACAGTAACAAGCCTTAGGTGGATCGGGCATGTACCTAAAACTATCCAAGAGAACACCCTCAGGCCTAATCCTACCCGTAGCCTCACGAGCCTCAGGTACAAAATACTCCTCTAGAGCAGGACTATTAGGGCATATCTGAGGCCAATGAGGATCCCTAACCTTCCTAGCAGTAGGAAAATGCTCTAAGACTATAACCTCCCCGTCTCTATTCCTTTGAGCGTACTCAGGATGCCTCCTATAAATAAACCTGTTAGCAGTATGACAAACCATTATAATCAAGTTTAACCCTCTCCTCCTAGCCAGCAACCTCAACTCCTCAAGGTCGAGAAGAGCATTAGGATGCCTAGGGTAAACCTTGCTATCTCTATAGAAGACTCTACCCCAGGGATCCCTAGCAAACACAATCAAAGTATTAGCATGAGCCCTCAAAGCCCTTTCAACAATAGACCAAGCATTAATCCTATCAGCGTAAAAACCATACGGATCCTCAATGTTAAACTGAATAACCCTATAAAACCGTCCCCTCTGGAAACTCAAGCTTAAACAGACCTCAGCTTATGGTATATAACACTTGGAACTTAAAAGAATTCATAACATGGTGAGACTAAGCAAAAACGGTTAAGTATGGAGTATATTATTCTCTGAAGCTCTTTAAAACAGAGGTGAAGGAAAAGGCTTGAACTCCAAGCTAGAACTCGTGAACGATATGTTGTTTAGTATAAGAAAAAGTTTCCTGAACTTATCAGTTTTAGAGCTTTAACTCTGAAATAACAGCTTTAAGAGACGAAAGTTTCAACTAGGAAGATGAAGGTTAAACTTTAGTGATGCTGTATTCAGCAAAGTACTAAGTAAGAGAGCTTAAAACCCTTATCTCAAAGAAATAGGGAAACATCTTCTAAGTCAGGGAGAAGATCGTATATTTAGACAGTAGACAGAGTTTAAAATAATGGGCTTATATCTGTAAACATCACCTCAACCTATATAAACATCATAGTAAACAGCAACTTATACCTGTTATAATCTTTAGGAAAGGGTTTAAGCATAGCTGTATGGTTCTTTCTTAACCTTAACTACCATT
>JAJHQN010000034.1 GCA_020833325.1 Desulfurococcaceae archaeon
GTTCGGTGTACTAGGAAAGAGAACGTTCTTTGAGAGTGTTGAGAAGGCATCCTACTATAAAGGTGTTAAGGTGTATGTGCCGTGGATTATAGGGACTTACGTTATGGTTATAAATAATAAGGCTTTCAACTACCTGCCACCGGGTTTAACTAAGGAGGATGTGGTTAAGGGGTCTGATAAGTGGACTTACGATGCCCTACTAGAGTGGGCTAAGAGGATAACGGATGCTACTGGGAAGAAGCTAGTAGGGTTCCCGGTTGCACCAGGAGGCTTATTCCACAGGTTCCTTCACGGCTACCTGTATCCGTCGTACACGGGATATCAAGCTAAGGAGTTTAACAGCTTAGATGCCGTAAGAGCATGGGAGTATTTGAAGGAGCTCTGGAGATATGTTAACCCAGCTAGCACTACATGGGATGCCATGGCAGAGCCTCTACTAAGGGAAGAGGTTTGGATAGCTTGGGATCACATAGCCAGGATTAGAGCTGCTATAACAACTAAACCGGAGGAATTCACAGTAGCACCCGTCCCCGCAGGTCCGAAAGGTAGAGGTTACATAATAGTTCTCGGCGGACTGGCAATACCTAAAGGGGCTTCAAACCAGGATGAAGCTTGGAAGCTCATAGAGTTTTTAACAAGACCAGAAGTGCAAGCTAGAGTTGCCGAGTCGGTCGGATGGCTACCTACAACGGTAGAAGCGGAGGTTAGGGTGACAGGGCCTGTAGGTAAGATCGTCGAAGGCTCCAGTAGGTTACTAGCTAGTAAAGATGGCGTACCTGTATTCATACCACCACTCGGTGGTAAGGGTGGAGAGTTTAGCTCAACGTATAGAGAGGCCTTTGAAAGGATAGTGCTAAGGGGCGAGGATATAAGGATGGTCTTAGACGAGTTGATGAAGAGGTTGATTAGTATATTCGAGGCCGTTGGGGTGCCGCTGAGCTGATGCACGTTAAAAGGTCTACACTACCAGGAGTACTCCACACGCCTTACATATTTTTAATCCCAAGTTTTTTATACATGATGCTAGTTATGGGCTACCCCATCCTATACGCTGTAAACCTAGCCCTAAGGGATCCGGTAACTGGTGAACTTACATTTAATAACATCATAGTGGCATATAAATATTATAAGTTTAACGAGGCTCTCTTCTACACCTTTGCAATAATACTCGCTGTCATAACACTTGACTTCATCATAGCAACTCTTGCAGCGATCTACTTTTTCACATACAAATTCAAAGTCTCGCAGCTGGTCTTCTACATATTCATAGTACCACTTGCTTTAAGCGATGTTGCAGCGGCCTTAATATGGTATGCAATGCTTTCACCTACAGGTTACTTTAACAAGTTTTTACTCTCACTAGGCGTCATTGAAGATCCCATACAGTTCTTCGGCTACGCGTTCCGCGATAGGACATTTATAGCTATAGTGCTAGCCGAGGTTTGGAGAACTACTGCTTTGGTATTCATAATACTATATGCTAGCATACAGTTACTTAACAAGGAGTATTTCGAGGCAGCGGATGTCTTCGGTTTTAACTTCCTAGATAAACTTAGACATATAATCCTACCCCTACTTAAACCGGCTATAGAATCAGCTCTCGTTATAAGAACCCTATTCGCCTTACAGGTCTACGCAACCCCTCTAGTGCTCTCAGGCCTTGACATTCCAGTTTTATCAACAATAACATATTATTGGTTTACCGAGAGGTTTAACGTTCACGTAGCTTCCGTCTACGCGCTATTAATAGGCTTCATAACTTTAACACTAGGCATTCTATACATTAGAGTTCTAAGGGTTAGATATGAGGTGTGAGCACTATGAGGATTTTTATTAAATCTCTATTATCTTATCTTATTGCCTTAACAATCGTGACGTGGATCCTAGCTCCACTATTCCTGAGTTTACTCTCAGCATTCATTAGAATAGAATATTACTATAGGAGCTTCACTATAATACCTCTTAGCCTTCAAGCTTATACTCTAGATAATGTGAAGTTACTTCTAACTCTTGGAGCACACAGTGCTTTAGTAAGAAGCCTCCAGGTTGGCGTTCTAGTGGTGATGTTATGTGTTATACTTGGGGTTCCAGCTGGGTATGCTCTAGGGAGGTTTGTTTTCAGAGGAAGGGATTCCATCAAGTTGTTTGTCCTATCGTTTAGACTAATCCCAGTGGCATTGATTGCAGTTCCTATAGCTAAAGTACTTTTAACTATTGGCTTATACGACAGTATTGTTGGCTTGGCCTTAGTTCACACAGCTTTAGCGCTACCCTTTGTCATCTTAATAACAGCTAACGTCTTTGCTAGTATACCAAGGGACCTAGAAGAGGTAGGGTTCGTGTTTGGTATGAGTAGACTCCAGGTATTCCTTAGAATAACAGCTCCTCTAGCCCTTCCTGGCATTACAGCCTCAGCTCTCTTCGCCTTCCTGATATCCTGGAATGAGGTTTTTGCAGCTTCAGTCTTAACGTTAACCGAGAGAACTCTACCAGCATTCGTTATAACAGCTTTCGGAGGTGGTACAAGAGGTGTAGCTCCCGATCCATTTAAGTTCGCATCCATTCTATTTCTCGTTCTCCCAGCAATCTTAATAATGGCGTATATTCGCAAGTACCTCGTGGTAATGTGGGGGACTACTAGGTGATGTAGTATGGTTAGCGTAACTCTTGAAAGAGTAACTAAGAGCTATGGCGATGTAGTAGCGGTTAAAGATGTTAGCATAAAAGTGGAGAGAGGCGAGCTTCTCGTAATCTTAGGGCCTAGTGGTTGTGGAAAAACAACTACGCTAAGGATAATAGCTGGCCTTGAGAGACCCGATAGTGGCAGAGTTTTCTTTGACGAAGTTGATGTAACAGAAGTTCCAGCTAACAAGAGAGGTGTGGCTATGGTGTTTCAGAGCTATGCTATATGGCCTCACATGATCGTCTACGATAACATAGCTCTACCACTTAGACTCAAAGGTCTTAGAGACGACGAGATAAAGCGTAGAGTTAGGGAGGTTGCGGAGATGCTTAAAATAGAACACCTACTCAGCCGATACCCTCACCAGCTATCTGGAGGCGAGAGACAGAGAGTTGCTGTAGCTAGAGCGATAGCCTTTAACCCTAAAGTCCTCTTAATGGATGAACCCCTAAGTAATTTAGACGCACTCCTAAGACTCCATGCAAGAGCGGAGATTAAAAAGCTACAAAGAAAACTTAACATGACGACCATCTACGTAACCCACGATCAAATCGAAGCTATGGTACTAGCTGACAGGATAGCTGTTATGAACAGAGGCGTCATACAACAGATAGGATCACCTGACGAGGTATACAATAAACCAGCTAATATCTTCGTAGCAGAATTCATAGGAACACCTCCCATGAACTTATTTAAAGCTAAAGTTGAAGACAATGCTCTAATAGCTGGAGATCTTAAAATTCAAATCCCCCAACATCTTAGTAAAGCGTTAGGAAACCTATGGGGTAAAACAGTAGCTGTCGGAATTAGACCCGAGCACGTACACCTAGGTGAAAAGCCTATTGAACCTGACTTAGTACAACTCAAAGGAGTCGTGGAACTAGTGGAGAATCTAGGAAGCGAAGAAATAATTCATGTAAGGATAGGGGATATACTGTTGAAAGCAAAGCACTCGGGTAAGCTGAGCACAAAAGAGGGTTTAGTTAAAATAAACATTAACATAAGAAACTTACACATATTCGACTTAGAGGAAGGAACTAGGATAACGTAATGAGATGATCAGGTTTCCATTATACTCATACTATTTACATGAAGCTCTTTATGGAACGTCTACTAGGCGTAGTTTACAACTGGAAGCCTCGCCTTTCAAGGTGGGGATGAAGAAGTTTAAGGCTAGGTTAATGCGGCTTTGATCGAGCCGCTCGGTGTGGGAATGGAGATCTCCATAGTCCTACCGAGCCGAGGCTCCCAGCCCCGAACTGTGATGTCTTAAAGAATGGAGATGCTGAAATGTGATGTGAGTGTTTTAGAGCGGATATCTGATAAACATCTCGAAGGAGGCTTTTTAAGTCTCCCAGGATACGGGAAGGGATCATAGTCGATTCTAGCTCAGTAGGTGTTAGATTCCGAGATCAATGTAGCTAATCTTTATTAATCCTGATATTAACCCTAGTAGCGTTAATAGCACAACTACTGGAAACACTAAAATAAGACTAGTGCCATAGGTAGCTTAAAGAGGTGACCATACATTATATATACCCTTAAATCAATCACATAGAAAAGTGTTTCAGAGAGCTGTCGGTGGATAGTGTGGATGCGCAAAGTTGAGCTATTAAGTCTTAGCTTCTAATGTTAATCGTGGTGTTAGGTTTTATGGCGTTCCTCTATAGGGGGTCTCTGGAGGATCCTGGCGGTAGGTTGAGGGATCTTCTTAGGTCGAGGGATATCATTGTCGCTCCTGGGGTTTACGGGCCTGTGTTTGCTCTTCTTGCTGAGAGGATGGGTTTTGAGGCTTTGTACCTGTCTGGGGCTGCGTTAACAGGTTTTCTAGCTATGCCTGATATTGGTTTGATTACGTTGTCTGAGCTAGCTACTATGACTAGGTATATTACTAGGGTTGTTGGGGTTCCGCTTATAGTTGATGCTGATACTGGTTTTGGCGAGGCTATTAATGTTGCTAGGACTATTAGGGACCTTGAAGATGCAGGGGCTGCGGCTATACAGATTGAGGATCAGGTTATGCCTAAGAAGTGCGGTCACCTACCGGGTAAGAGTGTTATCCCAGCTGTGGATATGATGAAGAAGATTAGGGCTGCTGTTGACGCTAGGAGGAGGGATACTCTTATAGTAGCTCGTACTGATGCTAGGGATGTTGAGGGCCTTGAGGGGGCTATTGAGAGAGCCCAGCTCTACGTAGAGGCGGGGGCCGACGTGATATTCCCCGAGGCTCTTAGAAGCTTGGAGGAGTTCAGAGAGTTTGCTAGGAGGGTTAAAGCACCACTCCTAGCTAACATGACCGAGTTCGGTAAAACACCCTACATATCGGTCCAGGAGTTTAGAGAGGCTGGGTACAAAGTGGTTATATTTCCAGCTACACTATTTAGAATCTCACTAGGGGCAGCTAGAGAGGCTTTGGAGGTGTTAAAATCACAGGGTACGCAGAAGAGCCTTCTAGATAGGATGATGTCGAGAGAGGATTTCTACAAGCTGATAGGCTACAGGGATTACGAGGAGAGAGATCTACGAGTCTCAGCTGAGATTGAGGAACTCTATAGGAGGATAGGTTATAAAAAGCCCTAGTGGGTGTAACCAGGAGAGGTGGTAGGTAGTGGGTGGAAGGCAGAGAACAACACTCTTCACAGGCCTTGAGAAGGGTAAGGAGAAAGAGGAGGCTTCGGAATCTAAAGGGGGGAAACAGGGTAAACAGGTTAAGGGCAAGAAGTAATGACCTGCTATACCTGGCCTCCGCCTAGGAGGTCTAAGAGACTAGCCGTAGCGATACCAGGTAGTATCCTGGTTACCGAGGATACACTAGAACTTAAAACTGTTAAAGCCGGTATTGTGGGTAGGGTTCTCGCCATTCATAGGGTTGATGAGGTTGTATTATATAAGGATCGTGAAACCACAAGTGGGGATCTGAGACTGCTAAGACTACTACTAGAGTACATGACAACACCTCCCCATCTAAGGAGGAAGGTTCATCCTCTTAGGAGGGAGCTTAAAGCATCGGGGCTCCTGCCACCGCTAAGAACGTGTAACCACGAGGTTCCAGAGGAGCTAAGGCCTGGTGATAAGCTTGACTCCTACATAGAGTCGTGTGAGGAGGGTGTATGTAAGGCATATCTTGGGAGAGCGGGTTACGGGATTCTAAGAGGCTACTATAAACCTGGTAGTATTGTAACAGTTAGGGTGAAGAGAGTTGGTGGTGAGGGATTCGAGGTCGAGGAGTCCAGCTGGGGCAACCTCTATACAGGCTTTAGAATTAAAACAATCTCAGATCTAGAGGTTTTAGTTGAAAGCTATAGGAGGAGAGGCTACACTATAATACTATCGAGTAAGTATGGGGACTGCTCTCCTAAAGCTCTTAGAACTTTAGAAGAGCTTAAAAACAAGTCTAAAGGTCTTCTCGTCATATTCGGAGGCCCTTACAGGTGCCCCTATGAGTACACAAAACACGATATATATGATGTGATACTCAACACAATCCCGAATCAGGGAACGTTAACAGTGAGAACGGAAGAGGCTATGATTGCAACGCTGACAACCATAGATCTAGTTGGGAAAGCTAGCGGAGAGCTAGGATAGGTTTAAGAGGATGGGAAGTGGAATGGTTGTAGTTAAAACCACATATGTTAACCCTTAGTTTCAAAAGCCACCATCAACAACCTGTTTTAGAGTGGATAAAGGCTAGTGTTATAAGCTTATAAGGTTAAATCTAGGACATTACTGGCGTAGGGGGTTTAACCTGTGGGTGCTAGGAAGAAGCATGCACCTAAGAGGGGTAGTTTAGGGTTTTCACCTAGAAAGAGAGCTTCGAGATTAGTGCCTAGAGTTAAGTCCTGGCCTCAGGTTGATAATGGAAGACCATTGCCTCTAGCGTTTCTAGGTTATAAGGTTGGGATGACTCATGTCTACATTGTGGACGACATCCCTGGGAGTCCTACTAGTGGTAGGGAGGTCTTCGTACCTGTAACTATCGTTGAAACCCCTCCCCTCTACGTTCTAGCTTTAAGGCTTTACGGTTACGATATTAATAGAGGTCTGTATACGTTAGGTGAGGCACGAGCTCAACCTCCTCCAGAGCTTGAGCTACATAGGAGGATTACTACCCTAGGCTCTGTTAACCTCGAAGATGAGTTGGAAGAGTTGGAGAAGCTTCTACCAAAGGCTGTCGATGTGAGGTTGCTGGTGGTATCTCAACCGAAGCTTACAGGGGGTTTGAGTAAGAAGAAACCCGATGTACTGGAAGTTAAGGTTGGCGGTGTTAGCGATATTAAGGCCTTGTATGATTATGCTGTAGGCAAGCTAGGTAAGACTATAACTGTTGACGAGGTGTTTCAGGTGGGGCAGCCCGTTGACGTAATAGCTGTTACTAAGGGTAAGGGGTTCCAGGGGGTTGTTAAGAGGTGGGGTGTGAAGGAGTTACCTAGGTGGCATAAACATAGGAAAGGTAGTAGGAGCGGCCCCGGAGCTAGAGGGTCTGCTGCTGGTAGTTGGTGGGAGATTCCTCAGGCGGGTCAGATGGGGTTCCATAGGAGGACGGAGTATAATAAGAGGATACTATCCATAAGTGATAACGGCTACGTTATAACGCCTGCAGGGGGCTTCCTAAACTACGGTATTGTTAGAAGCCAGTATGTAGTGCTAGCCGGCACTATACCTGGTACTGTTAAGAGGCCTGTAGTTCTAAGATGGCCTATAAGGCCTCCTTCATGGTATTTAAGCTATGGTGCGCTTAAACCCAAGATAGTTTATATAAGCTTGGAGAGTAAGCAGGGCAACTAGATGGTGATGTCCATGATCTACTCAAGCCTCCTCCTATACTTGAGAGATCCCATCACCGTACCCGTATACTCTCTTGACGGTAGCCAGGTTGATGTAATAACATTACCTGACATATTTAGATTCCCTATTAGAAGGGATTTGATTAGAAGGGTTTTCCTAAGCGAGTTTACAGCTCGTTTACAGCCTAAAGGTAGGGATCCTATGGCTGGTAAGAGGACTACAGCTGAAAGCCTTGGTATAGGTTATGGTATAGCTAGAGTTCCAAGGGTTAAGGGTAGTAGGAGGGCGGCTTTCATACACTCAGCTAGAGGTGGTATGGCGGCATTTCCTCCTAGAGTTGATGCTAGGATATGGGAGAGGGTTAATAGGAGGGAGAGGATTCTAGGGACTATAAGCGCCCTCTCCGCCACGGCTGTAGTAGATATTGTTAAAGCTAGAGGTCATAAGTTCTCAGCTCCAGCGGTCCCAGTTGTTGTTGAATCCCAGGTTCTCACAGGCATCTCTAAAACACGTGATTCTACAGAGCTCCTGAGAAAACTAGGGCTCTACGAGGATGTTGAGAGGGCCCGTGAGGGTACTAGGTGGAGGGCTGGTAAGGGTAAGAGGAGGGGGAGGAGGTATAAGGAGCCTAAAAGCATACTATTTATCCTAGAAGATGTAGAATCCCCCTTCGCTAGATCCGTTAGAAACCTACCTGGCGTCGACGTAGTACTACCAAGCTTAGTTAGTGTGCTACACCTAGCTCCCGGAGCTCACCCAGGTAGGCTGACTTTCATAACAATAGGGGCTCTCAAGGGTCTTGAGGAGAGGTTTAAGGTGATCTCCTTATGAAGGACGCTAGAAATTTAATTATAAGAGTGCACTTTAGCGAGAAAGCCTCAAATCTCATGGATAGAGAGAACGTGATTACATTGATTGTTGATAGGAGGGCTTCGAAGCACGATGTTAAAAGGGTTTTCGAAGACCTCTTCCAGGTTAAGGTTGAGAAGGTTAGGACGTTGATAACGAGTAGGGGGGAGAAGAAGGCATATGTGAAGCTAGCTCCAGGATTTAACGCTAGGGATGTAGCTACAAGGCTTGGAGTTGTGTAACAACTATTCCTCCTCATCTCTAACCTCGGGTACACGAGCTTTACCATTCTCAACCATATCCACTACCTTGCTTGCAATATCCCTCACAACCTGGGCAGCCTCGGAGTCAGGGTATTCGGATATGAACACTTTACCCGTGTCATTGCACTCCCTAATCCTAGGATCTAGTGGTATAGCTCCTAGGAATGGGATTCCATACTCTTCAGCTATCTCTCTGGCCGCACCTCTCCCGAATATGTATATTACGTCTCCGTGAGGGCACCTATAGTAACTCATATTCTCTATTATGCCTATAACAGGTGTTTTCATCTTACTAGCGAACGCCACAGCTCTTTTTACAACAGATTTCGATACATCACTTGGTATTGTCACGAGTATTATGCCGCTAAGCCTAGGCATAGACTGCACTATTGTGAGAGGCTCATCCCCAGTCCCTGGGGGCAGGTCTACGAGTAGGTAGTCTAAAGGTCCCCAGTTAACGTAGGCTAAGAGCTCCCTAATAGCACTAGCCTTAATAGGGCCTCTCCATATGAGAGCCACATCATCTCTAGGGACTAGGAGGCCTAAGGAGGCTATTTTAACACCTGGTGGTACTGTAACAGGGTCTATGGTTCCATCCATCCTAGCGAGCATCCCGTAGCCTGTTGGTATCCCGAACATCTTATGTATGGATGGGCCGTGGAAATCGGCATCTAGAACTCCAACAGTTCTCCCTTGGAGCGCTAAGGCTGACGCTAAGCTCGATGTTACCAGGGATTTACCCACGCCTCCTTTACTACTCATAACAACTATTTTATATCTTATCTTCATCATGTTAGCGACGGCCATAGACTGTTGTCTCTGCAACTCCTTCATCCTCTCCGCGACCTCTCTATAACTACCGCTTTGAACCCCCGAACCCTTCTTGTAATGGTCGATTCTTAGACCTCTAGACTCCTCACTCACTCTAACCCTACACCCTCCATATATTCTAGGTAACCTAGAATTATATTAACGTGTATTTATTCAGAGATGGGGGGTTGAGGTTTGAAGATAGCTCTTATAACAACCCTTAGGGAATGGGATCCGCTTATTACTGAGAAGGTTGAAGCTCTAGGTTATAGTGTTGAGGTTGTTAATGTTAAAAGCTTGGATCCAGGTAGTGTATGGGAGGCTCTTAGAGGTATTAGCTTTGACTACGCTATAACTCCTGGATTATCGCCTTACGATTACTCCTCTCTTAGTGGTAGGGTTGTTAAGGGGACTATCTCTCCTAAAACACTTCCATACATACTGGAGCTCGTGGGCCCCGAGGTTCTAAGTCCAAGAGTTCAGGCTGAAAAGGTTGTAGGGGTTAAAATCATGGTTGAGGTTTCAAAGAGGGTTTACAGGGATGTTGTAACTGAAGCTAAACATGCGTTCAACATAAGAGGCCTAGGGGTGCCGCTTAGACCTCCACCTATACTCGTAGCATCAGATATATACATCCATGAGGGTAGGGGTTTAGATGAGGTCTTAGCAGATTCAGCCTATAGATCCTCTGAGGGGGCTGATATACTTGTTCTAAGCTCTCAGCCAGGCTTAGATAGAAGAGTCTACCTCGACGCCCTAGATAGAGTGTTGAGCTTAGGTAAGCCTGTTGCAGCGGACCCCGGAGATCTAGATGTTCTAGCTGATGCCGTGGATATGGGGGCTCACATAGCTATGAGCCTGACCAGGGGGGGCCTCGCATCGATACCGGAGGGGCTTAGAGATAGGGCGGCCTACGTTATAATCCCAGAGCTTACGAGCTCTTGGAGAACGAGGGTTTACGAGCTGAGGAGAGCATACGAGCAGGCTTTAAGTCTGGGTTATCGGAGTGTGGTGCTCGACCCAGTTGTAAACCCCCCAGTTAACAGGGGGCTCCTTCAATCCATCATAACCGCGAGTGAGCTTTCAAAGAGTATCAAGGCACCTATAATGCTAGGTTTGAATAACGCTGTCGAGATGATGGATGTTGATACCCACGCTAGCATAGCATTGCTAACCCTCCTAGCAGCCGAAGCTGGGGTATCGATAGTTATGGTTGGAGAAGAAAGTTACAAAGCTAGAGGTGCTACAAGGGAAGCTAGGAGAGCCTCTATTATGGCTAGCGTAGCTTTAAAACTAGAAAGCCCCCCGAAGGATTTAGGTATTACAGTCTTAGATCTTAAGGGTAAAAGCCCCCCGGAGGGCGCTCAGTATAAAGGCTATGCTAGGCTCACCATAGGGGGGTTGAGTGTTAACTGTAGAAATATAGCTGAAGTGGAGGGGGTTGTTGATGAAGATCTTAGGAGGATAATCTCTAAGGTCTGCACTCCCTGGGCTAGCGAGGGCCTAGACCCTACCTTCTCCTAGCTCCCTTCTAACCTCCTCCTGCAACTCCCTAATCCTCTTTATATTCTCTCTAACCTTCTCAAGCCACTCCCTAGAAGCCTCTATGCCTCTCCTAACAAAGAATGCTACAGCCTCACTCCTACTCTTAAACACCCCTGCCTCCACCAACTCGTCCACAACCATTGCATCCTCTTCCCTAAGCCTAATCGATGATATAACAGTAGAAGTTACCTCCGCAACTCTCCTAGCCTCTTCAAAAGCCTCTCTAAGCGTTTCACCAACCTCCCTTGTAACAACCCTAGCTAGTCTATGTGGTAGAGCTAGGATAACCTCCAGGTGGTGTGCTCTCCTCCCCCTAGGACCTGGAATATACTCCTCTATTTTTCTAACTACCTCCTCATACTTAGCGTTAAACTCTCTAACCTTATCTTCCATAAGCTTATTTAAATCCTCAACAGCCTTCCTTAAACTCTCATCTCCTCTTCTCTCAGCCTCACTTCTAAGCTCCCCTAGTCTCCTCTTAACCTCTACGAAGTCCTCCTCAAGATCGTCAACTATATCCTCAAGTTCATGGTAGAGACGGCCGAACCTGAAGGGGCCCCTCCACTTCATCACAACCTCCTCCAACTCTTTCAGCTCATTTATAGCTTCAGCGTACGCATCCAATATCTTAGCTCTCAACCTCTCAACATCCTTCTCAAACTCTCCCAACCTTACCACCATACATGTAATTGTGTAAGCTAGAGTTTAAAAACGTTATGTTTAACGTAATATTTTATCTTTTAAATATAATGTTTAATTATAAGCATTTTAGCTTATAGGATGACGTTTAATCGCTGTCTATGAGATTTAAAACCCCTCAGATACATGTAAACCTCTAATTCTAACTATTTAAGGCTTAGCATCTAGTGTATACTATAGGGCTAAGACCCTCTCATCGAGCCCGAGGTGGTAGATTGCAGTATGAGTTCGTCGTAGTGGGCTCTGGGGTAGCTGGGCTTTCGACAGCTTACATGTTAGCGGAGAGAGGCTATAATGTTGCTCTAGTTGGCTTACCTGAATTGATTAAGATGGTTGCTGGAAGCTCTTCGGGGATACTAACGTATCACATGCCCAGTCCATTCCTAGAATGGTCACTCGAAACCCTAGAGTTCTATTCCAAGCTAGGCTCTGGAATTGTTGAGAGGGCTTTGTGTTTATGGATGTCTAGGGATGCCGGTTTCGTCGATGTCGTATCCTCTAGAGTTAGAGAGCACGGTGTTAGGATTAGACGGGTCTCAGAGGATTACCTTAGAGGTCTAGGGTTGGAGGTAGAGACTTTTGAGGATGAGGTTATAACGTTGGGTGAAGGGTTTAGAGTTAATGTTGGAAGGCTTATTGACACTCTATCATCTAAGTTGGAGGTTTTAGGGGTTGATGTAGTTGAGGGGTGGGGTGTTATCGAGGACGGTGTAGTACGGGTTGGCGATAGGATGGTTAAGGGTAGTACTGTTATAGTGGCGGCTGGGGCTTGGAGTAGGGAGCTCTTAGGCTTACGTAACACTATACTATATAAATGCCAGGCTGCGAGGCTGGAGGAGCCTAAGATAGATTACATGGTGGTAGACGATTCCATTGGCTATTACATTAATAAAATGCAGGATGACACTATAGCCTTAGGGGATGGGATTAAGGTTATTGTAGAAACACCTGAAGAAGCTTTTAAAGTTGATAGATGGGTTGTAGAAGAGGTTATAAGAAGGGCTACGAGGAGGGGGGTCATAGCTAGCTATAGGGTAGCCTATACGGTCTCAGCCCCATGTATAGGGACAGGGGATTCATACCCGTTGGTTGGAGAGGTCTCAGAGGGCGTATACACTCTCACAGCACTCAACGGTGTTGGTTTCTCGATAACACCGGCTCTATCGAGAATCCTAGTAGAACATTTAATTAAAGGATCTAGGATACCGGAGTATCTCGATCCAAAAAGGGAGATCCCGGGGAGGGAGCCTAGAGAGCCTATAGACTAGGATATCTATAACCTTGAATACTTGTTCTCTATGTACTCAGCTAGATACACCGGGTTCATGGGCTCCCCTAAAGCTTTAACCACTAGGTCTTTAGGCGGATAGACAGCCCCCCACTTGTGTATCTTCTCCCTTAAATACACTCTTACCAGCTCAAACCTCCTCTCACCTATAACATCTCCTAGCCTACCTACGTCAGCCTCAAATCGGTTTTTCAACTGTGCCGCCAGGATATTACCTATGGTGTATGTTGGGAAATAGCCTATGGCTGTTAAAGACCAGTGTATATCCTGGAGAACCCCATCCTTATAGCTTTTTGGTTTAATGCCGAGAAGCCTATCCATATACTCGTTCCAGAGCTCAGGTAAATCGTGTACTTTAATCTCGCCTGCTACCAGCATTCTCTCAAGCTCGTATCTAAGGTAGATGTGTAGATTGTATGTAACCTCGTCTGCATCAACTCTTATCAAGCTAGGTCTAACTATGTTGAAGTATTTGTAGAGCTCCTCAACGCTGTAATCTCTAGTGAAGCCTAGATGCTCGTCTAAAATCGGTTTGAGTAGTTCTACGAAGGCACGGCTCCGACCGACTATGTTCTCCCAGAACCTACTCTGGCTCTCGTGGACTCCCAGGCTAGCTCCCTCAGCTAGAGGGGTCATCTTAAGCCTCTCATCCACCTGTAGATTGTAGAGTGCGTGGCCGAACTCGTGTATCACAGCGAACAAGCTCCTCCTGAAATCCCTACCTTCATATCTAGTTGTTATCCTAACATCTGATAGAGCTATCCCTATTGTGAATGGATGTGCACTTACATCGAGCCTACCCTTACTCCAAGGGAATCCTAGGATGTTTAAAACCTCTCTGTTAACAGTCTCCATAGCCTCCCTTCTATACTCAACATTCTCCAGCACATGCTCTCTAGGGTAATACCCTTCGGCCATAACCTTCTCCAACACCCTTCTAATTGATGGTACTAAGGTTGAAAACATAACCCTCACATCTCTATCTCTAAGCCCCTCCTCGTAGTAGTCTAAGAGAGCATCGTAGGGGTGCTCCTCGTATCCTAGGAGCTCTGCAACCTGCCTTTCAAGCTCCACAATCCTAGATAAGTACGGCTTGAACCTCTCAAAGTCATCCTTCTCCCTAGCCTCACGCCACACCACCGGAGCTTCACTCCTAAGCTTAGCTAACTCGTACTGGATATTCTCAGGAATTCTCCTAAGTCTCTCAACATCCCTCCACAGAACCCTAACAACACCCCTCTCAAAATCATTTAAACCCTCAACACCAACAAGCTTCTCAACGAGAGGAGCTATATTCTCGAGGAGAAGCCTCCTACTAAGAAGGCTAAGCTCAGCTGAAGCAATAGACCTCTCCTCTACACCCTCACGAGGCATGTAAGTCTCAGAATCCCACCCCATAAGGCTAGAAGCATGACCTAAAGCCCATAAAACCCTATACCTCTCAAGGAGCTCCAGTACAAGCTTATTCTCAAACAAACCCCTAACACCAAGCAAAAGCTCCTAAAAGCAAACCTTATCTAGTTGAATTCACAACTGCTAGGGGTTCTAACCACATACCCACTACCATTACCTCCTTAACTCTAGCTTAATGCCAAGAGCCTCTAAACGTTTAAAACCTAGATCTTTTGTGACCAGAGTGTAGCCATACACCATCGCTATCGCAGCTATGAGGAGGTCAGCGTCAGGTAA
>JAJHQN010000045.1 GCA_020833325.1 Desulfurococcaceae archaeon
GTGAGGTCTTCTGCGAACTGTCTTCCATCTATGAATGGTATGGGCGGCATCGGGAGTACTAGGCTGTATTCCCCCATCCTATAAGCTTTTTTAATTGCCATGCCTAGCTCCTCGAACGCCTTCTCTGACTCTGTGAAAGACTTTACCACGTCCTCGATCCACTTGAGGATCCTCCTCTCCTTCGCTCTCGTCCTCCCCCCTATGAACATTACAGCTATATCGGCTATGAACTTTGATGGGACTCCTGCGTCAACCTCCTCCCCACTATCCACTCTTACCATCCTTATCCTTAACCCCGTGTGGGGCTTCCACCTGGGTAGTGGGATTCCTAGTTTTTCGAAGTGCTCTTTAAGCCCTTCTACACCACCACTCTGGGTCATGTAGATGGTTTTAACACCATGTTTTACTACCTCCTCGTATAGTGCTAGTCCAAAGGACACTATTCCATACGCTATATCCTCAGCCTTCCTAGGGTCGCCGAGGAGCTGGTATGCAGGGTATAATAGTGTAGTTACGACAGCTGCGTCGAAGTTGCTTTCTAAGCGAAAGTACCTCTTGATTACATCAGAGAGAGCCATTATATCCTCTAATAGCACCCTGCCATTCACAATCTTCTCATAGTCATCCTGGCTAACGAACATGAACATTGGAACGCCCACGACAACAATCTTCAAAACACTAAACCACCGATTAAAGTTTAGGCTACACACAGTTATAAATGTATAAAGCTCATCTTAGGAAATCGGGGGAAGCGTTAGCACGAGCCTGTGAGAGCTCTCAGTAACCAGATATTAGTAGAGCTACCCAACATACCCCCGTACTTCTACCAGGTCACACGGTTCCCCCATCACTAGAAAACTAGGTTTTACAATCTAGTCCGTGAGTTCGAGCACTGTTAGCAGGGTTAGACCTTGGTGTGAGTTCACACGCTTCACCCACATCCCATGGCCTTGGTTGAGCTCTAATGCTATGGGGCCCCATCTGGGTATAGGTGAGCTTAACCTTAGCCCTCCTCACCTTAGTGTAGATTACCTGGTGTCTTAGCGGTGAGATCGTAATAGTTTACCCTGTTGTTGTTGTTGGACTTTTGCCCTTGAGAGTTTTAATAGCTTTGGTGAAGTTCCGTGTAGTGGTGGTGCTTTGTGGGTTTTCGAGCTATTCTAAGCTTGTCTCTCGCGCTGGCTATAATGGTCTCTTTGTTGAGCCTCTCCTCACCTCCTACACCCCATGGTTTTAGCTTAACTCTAGGTTTTAACGTGTTATGGGTTGTTTATAGTGATCCTAGTACTGGTGATGACATGGCGTTGGCAGCATGTGCTCCGGGTGGTAGCCTTCTAGTCTTCGGCTTTGACAGCCGACCTGGAGATTACCAGTTTAGGGTTGAGTTTAGGAACGTCTCCACAGGAGCTCCCCTATACGTGTGGTCTTGGGATCCTAGTGGTTTCAACGATGTTATATTCGACTGCGATGTACTCGATGATAGGGCTTACGCTGTTGGAGCTACACTCACCTGGGAGAGGCCTAGGGCTTACGTTATCACAGGTCTTGACCCTAGGTTTAACGTTGAGGTTAGAGATCTAGACTGGTCTGGCTTCGCTTACACTGTTGAAGCAAAGGATGGCTACCTTTATGTTGGTGGAGGTGATCTAAGGGAATCCAGGCTAGTCTTTAGGGTTGATAAGCTTGATGCAAACCTAGGCCTGGTTGCCAGCTACAAGTCCGTGGGCTTGGAGGGCCACCATATGGGTGTGTTCGATATGGTTTTCAACAAGGCCACAGGCCACATATGGGCTGTGGGGGCGGCCGCCGGTGGTGGGGGTAATAGGTGGTGGATTGAGGTTATAGACCCTCAGGCTATGGAGCTGGTCAAGGTCGTAGACCCCGGGGTTCGAGGTGTGGCTATGACCGCTATCTCGGATAGCGAAGGCTTCGTCTACGTCATGGGTGGTGAGGATATAAATAGGGGTGGTTACCTGTTAAAGTTCGATAAAGAGGGTAATGTTGTGGCAAGGCTTGAGCTAGGAGAGTTCACAGCTACCAAGGCGACCATGATAGGCGATTTCCTAGTACTAGCTGGTAACGAGAGAAGAGACGGTTACTACAGGCATACGATCTACGTGCTAGACAGGGATTTAAACATACTGGGTAAGACCTACCTAAGCATGGACGTTGACGCAAACTCGTACTTCATGTTCGGTAGGATGTGGGTCGACGGTAGCAAGGTCTACGTAGCGGGTTCGGACATGAAGCCTGGAAACGCCAGGTGGGTTGTATACGCTCTAGAAGCACGTGAGGTAATGCAGACAACGGTAACCACGACTGTGACAACAACAGTAATCAGATTCCTAACCTACACAACAACCGTGACAGAGACTAGGCTGAGAACAGTAACAACAACACAACCCTTAACAACAACAGTGTACGTGACGACAACACAGGTGAGAGAGGAGACAGCAACTGTGACGGTTAGAGAGCCTATAACAGTAACCCTAACAAGAGATGTAACAAGAACCCTAACAAACACTGTAACCGAGACGAAGATGATCGAGAGGGAGGTGGTAAGAGAGCACACTATAACCCTAACAACGACAATTGAAAGACTCCCAACAACACCGGTAGTAGCCCTAGTTATAGCATTAACCCTGATAGCAGTAGTAGCACTATTGATGCTTAGGAGGCATTAGACCCTAAGGTTGTTGAGCTTAAAGACATTATATGGTGTAAGGGGAGCTAACACAATGGCTGCCTCGTCTACAGTTTAGCCCTACACAGCTCACCGTGAAACTGTTATCACTCTAATACCTAGCTCTTTCTCAATAACATCAGCTTTCCTAACAATGTCTAGGTCTAACGTAGCGAATCCAAGGCATCCAGATGCCTTGCATGTTATCACATGTAGTAGATCAAGGGTTTTAAGCTTAAGAGTATGAGCTTTCCTCACAGCAGCCTCTAGAACATAGTTAAAATTCACATCAACCATCCTCGCTTTAACGCTATCTATTGAGTATACTGCGAGTGTAACCGGCTCCTCCAATCCGGCTCTTGAATAGACTGATACTAGCTCGACTAGCGTTAACCTAGAAACAATCCTATCACCACCTAGACTTTCAACGAGCATCCTAGCTTTTCCATGGTTAGAATCTAGTTCATCGACATAGGATATTATGGCGTTTGTATCAATGTAGATCAAGGTTGGAAGGCCTCCTAACGACCTCTATCCTCTTCAAGTATCCTGCTTAGACCACCATGTCTTAGCTTGAATCCCTGCTTTTTCAGCTCCTCTACTTTCTTGTAGACGTTATCCCAGTATTCAACTTCTCCAAGCACCTCCTTTAACCCTTTCTCAATCATAATGTTGAAGGCGTGAGATCTACTTCTAGCAAGTCCGTAGCTGATCATCTTATCAGCTAACTCTACTAACTCCCTACGAACTTTAATTGTTACGGTTACGCTCATCTAGGTGTACCCATGTACACTCTGTTATACCAGAACTTATATTTTATGATACGCATAGCACCACTTGCCTACGGTGGGGTTTTTAAAACTCTACCTACAATTTTATGCTTTTACAAGTGTTAAGGATCTGATATAGGGCTGTGAAGCCCTTGGTGGTAAGAGCCTACTAAGGTGAGCGAGCTCGGAGAGTGTGATGGGTTACTCTCTAAGTAAGGGGAGGAGCTTGATGGGTTGTTGATGCTTAGTATTCCTTCTTTACTATTGGTTTCTTTATGTACGTTGCTAGTTCTGAGAATGGTGTGTACGCTGCTCCTGCCCATGTGTTCCCGCATTTTCTGCATTTCCATATGCCTGTTGTTATCCTGTATACTGTTCCTTTTGCTTCGCAGAATGGGCATGTGTGTTTTGCGTATCTCTTTAGTAGTACGTCTCTCACTCTCTTCCTTAGGCTTACTCCGTATCTCGTCCCGTATCTTCCTGCTGGTCCTACTACTTTTGTTCTACCCATTCTAGGCCCCTTGTGTTAGGGTTTGGTTTAGGGTTTTAAAGTATGTTTGTGCTATGTTTTTCCCTATTCTTATGGCTTCTTTTAACTCTTCTACCTTCATTCCTCCTTCTCCTGTTTTCTGAGCCCCCACTATTCTTAGGTTTTCGTCGAATGATAGTATTATCCTGTAGTCTGCTATCACCTCCTCCTCGAATGTGGGGTCTACTACTAGGAATCCGGCTATCTTAGCTATTGTTACTGTGACCACCCTGTGGTTTATCTTGAGTGGTTTAGATGCTACATCTCTTCTAACCAGGATATCCCCTACCTCTGTCTCCTCGTATTCTGGGATCCTCGTAGTTGCTAGTGCTGCCATTGTTGCAAGCATGCTTGCATCGAATAGGTTCCCATCGTGGTCTAAAACGTAGATGTCGATCCAGAGGTTCCAGGCCTTCTCCCCAACCCTTATAACTAGGGATTCGAGATCTACAGCTTTAACCTCCCTCAAACTCCTATCTATAACCCTAGCGAGCTCTATGGCATTCTCATCGGGTGGACCCGGCTCGAATATAGGGGATGCGAGGGGGACGTTCTCAGCGTGGACTACGAGGACGCCCTGGTCTGGTGTATCCTTGAAAGGCTGGCCGACCTCAACCTTAACACCTACAAGAACCTGTGTGTTACCCAAGCTTACGTGAGCGGACCCCTCAGCCTTATCCAAAACCCGGGTCTTAATACTTATACTTCGCGGCTCATGTATACCCCTACCATCAGCTCTAAGCCCTCTCTCATAAAAGCTTATGTAAGCCTGCCTCCTAATATGAGGTACCACTGGTAGTTTGAACGGTGTAACGCTCAACCCCTACACCTCCTCCCCTACCGCCTCAAACTTCCTCCTCAAAACCTCCTTCTCCATGGAGACTATCCTCTCTATGGCACCCCAGGCCATTGAAAACCCCCTCTCAACCTCCTCCTCTGTAAGCACACCGTTAAGCTGGAAGAGCGTTACTAAACCTAGATCAGGTGCTCCAGCAACAGGCATATCAGCCTCCCCCATCGAATCCTCAACCTCATCGACATCAAGCACTAGGACCCCTCCCACCTTACCCACAGCTACGCCTGCAACAAGACCCTTCATCGGCACGCCCGCATCAGCTAACGCTAGGGATGCTGCGGTAACACCTGCAACTCTCGTCCCCCCATCGGCTTGTAGAACCTCGACGAACACATCTATAACAGTCCTAGGGTACTCTGAGGATAAAACTATATCCTCCAAGGCCTCTCTTATAACCTTAGATAGCTCGACCTCCCTCCTAGAAGGTGTAGGGCTCTTCCTCTCGCTAGTTGAGAAGGGGGCCATGTGGTATCTTACCCTTAAAATGGCTCTGTCCGGGAGCGTCATAAACTTCTGGAAAGGCTCCCTAGGCCCGTAGACTGCTGCTAGAACCTTAGTTCTACCATACTCTACTAGAGCAGACCCGGTGGCGTTAGCTAGAACCCCTACCTGCATACGTATAGGTCTAAGCTCGTCGAACCTCCTACCATCATGTCTAAGGCCTCTCTCATCTATCAAGGTAACCTTAGCCTTATGACCCACCTCTAGACACCCCTCCTCGCTCTCTCCTCCTCTATAAACCTTGCAATCCTCTCAGTTAAACCTACAGTATGTGCTTCGGCCTCCACAATTTTTAAAGCCATAACTGCTATCACTTCGAGCTCCCTACTAGGGCATTCGATGTGAACCCTACCGTTAACGGTTGGGAATAACGTACACCCTGTCTTCTCCTCTACCATGTTAGCCATGCTCCTCCTCTTACCTACAACCCTTGCTATCTTAGATGGAGAAATATCAACTACAATCCCGTTAACCACCCTACCTAAACCCTCACCTTGAACGCTTAGAACTGGATTTCTAGTCTTATCGAATAATGTAACCCTAGCCTTAATATAATCCCCTGGTCTGAGATACCTAGCTAGATCGTCTACAGCTGGGTTGAAAGGCCTCCCTAGGAAATCCTGTGCCGGTAGTATAGCCTCGTATGGCGCGTTTATATCCACATGCCAGCTGGTTGCACCTATAGACTCCACAAGCCCTATAACCACGTGGCCCACCTCCGGGACGTAGACCCCTTTAATGTTGATGAACACATGCTTATCATCCCTCCTCGATAGAAGCCCTACTACCGTCGCTATCCTAGCCCCTCCTAATTCTAGGGTGTAAGGGTGCTTACCCTCAACCTTGGAGTCAAGCCTCTCCCCGGGGACTACTATGGTGCCGTGTACTGCTCTACCCATTCAGCCTACCACCTTAACATTAACACTAGCCCTACCTTTAGCTAGACCCTGTATCCTATTAATAACATCTATTTGAGCCCCTGCTGGGACCTCAACCTCAAGTTTCAAGCTACCGTCCTTAAGCCACTCACTCCTCCTAACATCCCCTATCCTTTTAACCTCAGATACAACCCTCCCAGCGATATCCGGTGGAATTACAGCCTCTATTAGAGCTCTAGCTATCTTTATAGGCATTATCCTAGAGAGCTTGGAGACTATCTCTAGAGCCTGGGATTCCGCATCTCTGTAGAGGTCTATGCTCACACCTAACTCCTCCATGGCCGCCTCGATTCTAGACTCTGGTATTGGCATCCCCGTCTTAGGGTCTACGGCATTCCTAACAATATAGGTTATAATCTTCCTCCTCTTAGCCTCCAGCAACCTCCTCCTCTCCTCCTCAGTCAACTGTATCCTACCCTCCTTAAGGATCCTCTCAGCTATAACCCTTACATCCTCCGTTCCAAAGGCCTTCCTCAGGCTCTCAGGGCTAGCTTTAAGCCCTTTTCTACTATCCTTATAGATTGTGTCAGTCCATAGGATTTCACCTAAGTCAACCTTCTCCCCCTCTCTATACCTGAAGGCTTGTTCTGGTCTCACGAGTACCTCGAACCTCTCGCCTTTAATTTCAATCCATGCCACTACATAGCTTTTCCTAGACATCCTCTCTACGCCCTCCGAGATTATCGTTTTATATGTGGAAAACCTTTAATCGCTGGGATGCCCTGCTTCTTCTCTTTTAGGAGAGGAGCTCCGGCTCCATGCTCTTCACTATGCTTTTAATCTCCTCTGGTGTTAGTTTTTTGAACATCTTCTCATCTCTATCAACGAAGCCTATCTCTATAAGCTCGTGGAATACTGGGTACAACTGCTCCTTCTTCTCCTCCCCTGCGGCTACCCTGCTTTTGAATAGAGCCTCTATTGCTAGTTTAATGGCTGAATCTATTGATAGCTCCTCCCTATACATTTTCTCTAGAAAGCTGTTAACGAAGCTATCGCCCATGCCTATAGCTACAGCTTTATAGCTGAAGTACTGGCCTCCGGGGTCTGTTCTATACAGTTTGACCGAGCCGTCTGGGTTAACGCCACCGAATATTAATGCAACCCCGAAGGGCCTCACACCCCCATGTTGTGTGTACGCCTGCTTTACATCGGCTACAGCCTTAGCTAGGTACTCTACTGTTGCCTGCTCTCCGTATACAAGCTTGTGCCTCACAGATACAAGTCTCACATAGTCTATGAGCACCCTCCCGTCTCCACCCATGCCTGCGAAGGCAACCCCGACGTGGTCGTCCACCTTATATATCTTCTCTATATCGCTAACATCGAGGAGTGGCGTAAGCCTCCTCTTCTCAGCGGCTAACACTACGCCCTTAACACTTCTAATTCCGAGGCTAGTCCACCCCTTCTTAACAGCTTCAAACGCGTACCTAACCTGGTATAGATCGCCTTCAGGTGAAAATATCGTTGCAGCCCTATCGTAAGCCATAGCCTGTTGCGTGGGGAAAGCCACCCCAGTCCACCTCCCATTCTGCTAGCTTAAGTCTAAACCTTTAATCCTCATATTAGGATTTTCTTAACACATATTAAACTCTAGCCCGGGATACGTCTAGTGTATGGAGTGTAGGTTGGACTGGTGGCTTCAAATCCTAGCACCACTAGTGTTAGGGGCTGTAGCGGGGCTGGTTAGCGGTGCTCTCATAGCATACGCTACCCTAAGGGGCTATGTGGGGAGGCAGGCGTTGAAGCCTGCCTTGGAGCCCTCTGGGAGGGCTCGTAGGAGGGGGAGGAGGTATATTGTATTTGAGGTTCTCGGAACCGAGCCTGTAGGGTTTGAAGAGTTGAGAGGGGCTATAGAGGATACTGTTAGGAGGGTTTACGGTGAGCTAGGAGCGGTTATGTTTAACGTTAAGCTCATCGAGTACGATGGGGTTAGGAGGAGGGGTGTGCTGAGGGTTAGGAGGGATTTTAAGTTACAAGCTCTAGCGGTTTTAGGGCTTGTTAGGAGCTCTAATGGGAGAAGGTTACTTTTAATACCTATATCTACAACAGGCTCTCTTAAAAGAGCTAGGGCTATTGTTAGAGGTTAAGCTTTCCTAGCCGCTGCGGCTACGATCTTTATTATGTCCCCGTCGTTTACCCTGTATGATTCTCCAACCCTCTGTTTCGTCTTAGCGTTTATAGCGTAGAGGAATGTTTCGCCTAGATCTGTGTGTATCCTGTAGGCTAGATCTCTAGCTGTCGACCCCCTTGGGATTATGAGAGCGTCTGGTAGCACTCTACCCTGTTTATCTGTTAGCTTAACGTGATCCTCCACAGGATATACTACTATGTTATCTAAGGTTTTGAACACGGCTTCGTTTAAAGCCTCCTGGACCCCTGTAGAACCCCATTTCCTCAGCACAAGATCTCTAATCCTCTCAAGAGCTCTAACCAGATCCCGTGGCGGGCTACCCACCACCTTGAAGTCTCCGTCTCCAGGCATATACTCTACCATGTTTTTAGCTGATGCCCTTCTAAGCATTAGCTCTGCTAGGGAGCTCGTAGGTATAACGGGGACTCCTTTAAACTCTTCTCTAAGCCTTCTCACATTATCCTCTGCTACGGGTACATCCGCTTTATTAGCTACTATCACTATAGGCTTAGCTACCCTTCTCAGCTCGCTAACGAAAACCCTAAGATCCCCTCTATCCCAGCTCGTAAGCCTCTTAGACTCGAGGCCTGTGGTTTCAAGAGCTTTAACAACGTGGTTCTTAAGTATACCTAGCCCAGATAGCCTCTGAGCCAGAGCTCCGGGCACGTCTAGAGCTCCGCCGGTATCTATGAACCTTGCAAGTTTATCCCAATCCCTCGCTATTATATTGAACATCCACTCCTCTATCTCGAACACCATCTGTTTAACTTCTTCGACCGGGTCGTAGGAGCCGGGTTTAACAGGCCTCCCCTCCTCGTCCGTTGAGCCGCTTGCATCAACCACGAGCAGTAGGGCGTCAGCTCTCCTAACATGATCTAAGAACTTGTTCCCAAGCCCCCTACCTTCATGGGCTCCCGGTACTAGACCTGCTACATCGACTATCTTAACGGGGATAAACCTCCATCCAAGCCTGCAAATGCTGTTAGAAGCGTTGCAACTGGGTAGACCTAGCTCTACGTGGGGGCACATCCTCCTAACATAGGTTACGCCCACGTTAGGATCTATGGTTACGAAAGGCCTATTCTCTATGGGCACATCTATCTCTGTTGCAGCGGAGAAGAAAGTTGATTTACCAACATTAGTCTTACCCACAACACCTAGGAGTATGTTGGAAGCCTCCACTCACAACACCTAGATTAGCTAAGCATAGCTAGAGGTTAAACGTTAACCGCTTCTAAGAGCTAGGGATACTATGAAAGCTGGGGAGCTTGAAATCCATGATACCGCCTGCTCGGGCTTAAGCCCTAGGCTGTAGAGTAGCCCTACTATGCTAGCAGGGCTCCACATACTGTACTCATCTACAGCATCACTCACAGCTACAGCTCTAACGTTAAGCCTCCTAACTCTATCCACAACCTCGTATAAGTAGCCTATAGACCTCCCCTCAATAGCATATGATAGGGGGATCTCGAAGACCCCCCAACCTCTACTCTTAAAGAGCCTCTGCTGAGACTTATCTACGAAGACCTCGGCTCCAGGCTTCACCCTGAGTATGTGAACCCTCTTATTAACCCCAGCGTACCTAGCAGCATCAAGCGATTCAGCCTCAACAACTACGAGAACGCCACCCCCCAGGGTATCCCGTATTCTATCGAGTGCAGCCCTAACCTCAGCTCTACTGGAACCCCTAATGGTAACCCTCCTAATAACCTTAACACCCTCCCCTCCTGCAATCTCAGATACCCTCTCTATGTCTATGCTATCCCTATGCTCGATTGCTATAATCCTGTAACCAAGCTTAGACGCTAGTCTAACCATTGTTAAGGCTAGGTCTTCATCACCTGGTTTTATTGAGAGATCCGCGTAGCCTATTCTCATGGAGCCCTAGCCCTTACCGGGTGGTGTGAGGAGATCTCTATAGTATTTTAAAGCCCCCCTCCTACCACCGCTAAACCTCACATGCACTCTTATAACATCATCTCCTTCCCCAAGTGCTAGGATGCCTTTGAAGGCGTTCTGCTTGTCTAGCCTTATGTATAGGCCTCCCTGCTTATCAACCCTCTCCTCCAGTGTTTCAAGGAGCCTCATCCTATCTACCTCACCTAGCCTCCCCACTATGTGTCTTAGTGCTTCAAGAGCTTCGCTTGGATCGTTAAGGTTTAACGTTAGTACCTCTATGGGGTTACCGTAGTAGCCTTCGTAAACATCGCTCTCCAGCCTAGCTCTCCCCCTGATGTTTTCGGGGAGCACCTCTAGGATTGCCTTCACAACCTTATCTCTATTCTCTGTAGCGTGAACATATGTTCTAGCTTGTAATGCCAGGACGGCCATGCCCTTCTATCCCTTACTACTCCCCACTCGGCTTTATAACCCTAGCGCCTCTACTAGCCTCGTGTCTCCTCCTCTCCTCCCTCTCCTTAGCCTTCTTCCTCCACTTACGCTTATGAGTTCCCTTCAAACCCCTACTCCTAAGGAGCCCTCTCATCTTCCTACCAGCACTCGTAAGCCCTCTAAAAGGCCTCCCCCTATGCTTGCCTGAGCACACCCAGTTTAGCTCTGGATCGCTCTTAATCGAGGGATGATTCGGATCTACTAGTATAACCTCATACCACTTATACCTACCATCCTCACCCACATAGTAGCTGTTAAGAACAACCATGTTCATATACTTAGCCTGAGCCCTCTCCTCAGCAATCAACCTAAGACTCTTAGCTGGAGCAAAACCGTAAACACCCATCCTTTTAGGCCTCCTACCCTTATTAGGTCTAGGCTTCCTCCTACCACCCTTCCTAACCCTAACCCTAACCACCACAACACCCTGCTTAGCCTTATACCCAAGCTCCCTAGCCCTATCAAGCCTCGTAGGCACATCAACCCTAACAATAGAAGGTTGCCTCCTCCACTCCATAAGCCTAGCTCTCATCAAAAGCCCATGCTCACCCTCATACGGCCTCCTCCACAAAAGCTTCATATAATGGTAGGCTGACTTAGCCATACACAATACACCACTTATTACCAGCTAGCAATCTAAGCTATAGACCTTTTAAGCTTAACAACAACTCTAACGATACCAGACTTCTATGGGAGGCGTGGAGCTCCAGAGTTTAAATAAACCCAATTCAAACCAAGACATAAGACCTTGAATCACCCCATGGAAACTAGGAGAGGAGCTATATGGAAGACAATAAGTGTAGAACTCTTTATATAGTTTACAACTGAGAGCCTCGCCTTCCAAGGCGGGGATGAAGAGATTTAAGGGTTACCTTTGGTAGTTAAGCGATAAAATGCCTAAGGGGGTCTTTGCCTCCAAGCAGAGAGACCTCCCTCATCTGTAAAGATGATGCCCTAAGTATGGGGACTGAACTGTGGGATGAGGAGTGGCTTCCGACCGGGGAGCCAACAAACCGCTGGAGAGGCATAGGAGCCTCCGAGGGTAAGGAACATCGCTCTCTAAAAGGGCGGGGAGGAGGCCATACTCCATCCTACGAACCAAA
>JAJHQN010000066.1 GCA_020833325.1 Desulfurococcaceae archaeon
CTCAGACCACTCCACCTAGACAGGTTATACTATTGGGGTCTGGAGCAACATTCATTCACCCCCAGTTGGATAACTGGGCTAAGGAGTTTAACAGGAAGTATCCTCATGTTAGGATAGACTACAACCCTACGGGTAGCGGTACGGGGCAGACCCAGTTTATGCAGAAGGTTGTGGACTTCGCTGGTAGCGATCCACCACTACCCACTAGTAGGTGGCAGCAGGCTAAGGCGGACCCACGTGGGGTTATACAGATGCCTGTTATAATCGGGGCTGTGGTCATGATATACAACATACCAGGCCTTGAGGGTAGGTTGAAGCTAGACGGTGAGACCATAGCCCTCATATACCTTGGCGAGATAGAGTACTGGAACGACCCGAGGATACAGAGGTTAAACCCCGATCTTAAGCTACCAAACCAGAGGATCATAGCGGTGCATAGATCTGACTCTAGCGGGACGACCCACGTTTTCACACTATTCCTCTACAAAGCCTCGAACGGTAAATGGCCTAAGGAGCTCGTGGAGAAGGCCATAGAGTGGCCTGTTGATAAGACTGGTAGAGGTCTAGGAGGTAAGGGTAACCAGGGTGTAGCAGACCTAGTCCAGAGGACCCCCTACTCGATAGGCTACGTTGAGTACGCATACGCATACCTAACGAAGATGCCATACGCTCTAGTTAAAAACGCTGCTGGGAAATTCGTTGACGCTACACCTGAAACCATGATGGAAGCCGCTAGAAACGCCTTCCCCAAGCTACCTCCAAGCCTGGAGGACGACTTCAACGAAGCATGGGACGCCATAGTATATGCTCCAGGTGAGAACTCCTACCCGATAACATCCTTCTCCTTCCTAATCTTCTACAAAGTATACCCAAAGGAGAAGGTCGAGGCTGTGAAGAAGTTCATAGAGTTTATTAACACTGAGGGTCAGAAACCAGAGCTAATAGTACCAGGCTACATCCCAATCCCGGAGGAGGTTAGAAGATATAACCTGAGAGCCTTAGAGCTTATAAGGGAAGGCTGAGATGGCTCCTAGGAGACCTCTACATGATATAATCGT
The DNA here is from genome assembly GCA_020833325.1 of Desulfurococcaceae archaeon. Taxonomy (GTDB): domain Archaea; phylum Thermoproteota; class Thermoprotei_A; order Sulfolobales; family Acidilobaceae; genus DSZV01. The sequence continues at coordinate 1,059 of JAJHQN010000066.1, forward strand.
TTTTTACTCCCTAGCTCTACCTGCGTCCCTCATAATATTAATCTTACTCCTACTTCTCCTATCACAGTTAGGTGTAGCAATTCCAGTTTTCGGAGTGCAAGGGATTTCCACATATACGACTGCAGTTTGGCGTCCCTCGTATGATCCTCCGCAACAGACTATAATTTGGCTTCCCATGCTTGAGCCTCCGCAACGTGGTGCTTGGTATGGGTTACTCCCAGCCATATGGGGGACCCTTGTTTCAGCTATTACAGCTATTATCCTGGGGTTAACCTTCACTATAGCCTTGGTCGTGTTCATGGAGGAGATAGCCCCGAGGAGGGTTAGGGAGGTTTTCTCGACCATAGTGGATTTAATGGCTGGGTTGCCTACAGTCTTGTATGGTGTGTGGGGTTTAGCGTTTCTAGGGCCTCTGCTCCACAAGTATGTCATGGACCCTGTGCACTCATACCTGGGGATAATACCCCTGTTCTCCTGCGAGCCTCTCTCAGGTGCTACAGTTTTCACAGCCGGGGTTCTACTATCTATAATGATAACACCTTTCATGGTGGCGTTAGTTCAGGAGAGTTATAGGAGTATACCTTTCACGCTTAAGGAGGCTGCGTGGAGCCTCGGTATGACTAGGTTTGAGTATGTTAGGTTAAACCTGTCAATGATACTACCCTCTATAGCATCAGCTATACTCCTAGGCTTTGGTAGAGCTTCAAGCGAGACTGCAGCCGTAACTCTTGTTGTAGGGAACGCTGTTAACATAGGCTTCTGTATATTCGCTCCAGCATACACAATATCCTCCCTCATAGCTAACCAGTTCACGGAATCACAGGATTTCCCCTACATGCTTAACGCTCTCTTCGCTGGAGGGCTAATACTACTTGTTATAGGGCTGGTGGTTAACAGTATAGGGATAATATTGCTTAGGAGGGTGAGGTTCTAGTGGATGGCAGATTCCTCGTGGATAGGGTGTTCACGGTAATCGTTGTGGTGGTAGCGATTATCGCCATACTACCCGTATTCCATATAATAGCTTATATCACGTGGAGGGGCCTCCCCATAGTAATAGATAATGGTTTAAGCTTCTTCACAGACGTACCGGCAGCTGTTGTGGCAGAGAAGCCTGGAGGTATAGCTCCAGCATTAGCTGGCACGGCTTTCATGACCATAACAGCCACCCTCATAGCAGTCCCCCTAGCAACCCTAGCGGCCATATTCTCTGTTGAGTATCCAAACCACGTGCTGACTAAGGCTGTTAGAGTTACCTCTAGATCTCTACTTGAGGTGGCAACCATCCTCATTGGAATGCTGATATTCGTCCTACTAGTCCTCCCCACCGGTAGGTTTACAGCTCTCGCGGGTTCTCTAGCCCTAGCAATAGTCATGATACCCTATGTCTACACCTACGCAGAGCTAGCTCTACTCTCGGTTCCCAAAACCTACATTGAGGCAGCCTATGCCCTTGGCATGAAGAAAGCTCAAGTCATATTCTATGTGACGGTTAGGGTTGCTAGGAGGGGTCTGGCTCGCGGTATCGCTATAGCTGTTACAAAGGCTATGGGTGAGACAGCCCCACTACTCTTCACAGCCTTCGGGGCTCGTAGCGTTATATTCGGAGGTCCTCTAGAGCCTGCCGACGCCCTCCCATTGATGGTTTTCCAGTTCATCCAAACAGGCTATGATAACTGGAGGGCCCTAGCTTGGGGTGGTGCTTTCACCCTCCTCGTATTATATCTCTCGTTCTTCATACTAGCTAGGCTTCTAGTTAAGGAGGTGAGGTATTAGTGATAAGCCCAGCTATAGAGGTTAAAGGCTTAAGGGTGCGTATTAGTGGGAAGGATATATTGAAGGGTGTAGACCTAAGGGTGCCTGAAGCAACAATAACAGCCATAATGGGGCCTAGTGGTAGCGGGAAGACGACGTTCCTTAAGGTATTAAATAGGCTGATAGAGCTAGTTGACGATGTTGAGGTGTCAGGAGAGGTTAGGGTCTACGGCTCCAACATATTCGACATGGACGTCTACAAGGTTAGAAGGCTTTTCGGCATGGTATTCCAAACCCCCAACCCATTCCCCCATCTTAGCATCTACGATAACGTAGCGATAGGAGCTAAGGTGAATAATGTAGCTAGGAGTAGAAAGGAGCTCGATGAAATAGTTAGATGGGCTCTCGAAAAGGCCATGTTATGGGATGAGGTTAAGAATAGATTACACGATCCCCCCTGGAGGCTGAGCGGGGGGCAACAGCAGAGGCTCTGCCTAGCTAGAGCTCTGGCTATGAAGCCTAGGATACTACTGTTAGACGAGCCCACAGCTAACATAGATCCTGTTAACACAGCTCAACTTGAGGACGCTCTGAGAGCTCTAAGAAGGGACGAGAACATAACAGTAGCCATTGTAACCCATATGCCACACCAGGCTATAAGGGTATCAGATTACATAGTGATGTTCTATGATGGGAGGGTTGTTGAAGAAGGGCCTACGGGGGAGATCGCTATAAGCCCGCGCGAGGATATAACGAGGAGGTTTCTAAGAGGTGAAATGTGAGATGATGTCTAGGGATTTGGAGAGGAGGAGGCTACTTGAGATGATAGAGAGGTTATACAACCTAGTAGATAAGCTACTTAACATGCTCTCCGAGAGTGGAAGGAGTGATCTTAGCGAGGTGGAGAGGCTGACAGCTACAGCCGGAGAGTACAGGGATACAATATCGAATCAAGCTACACTCTTCATAGCTAGGTTCCAACCTCTAGCAGAGGATCTTATACTAGCTGAGAGCGTGATTAGCGTTGCCTACGATCTATACAGAGTAGCTAGGTATGCGCGTGAGATAGCCATACTCTCAGATCGTATTGGGGGTTTGAAGGGTAATGTTAACGATGATGTTCTCGCTGCTTTTGAAACGTCCAAGTCTATGGTGAGGGAAGCTGTGGAGGCTTTCACTAGAGGTGAGCGTAGGTACATAGAGAGTGTTAGTTTAAAGGATAGCATGGTGGATAACGTTTACCACCACTACCTAGACATGCTTAGAAGTAGTGGTAGTATTAGTGTTAGAGACGCGTCATCACTATTACTAGCTAGGCATGTTGAGAGAATAGCTGACCACGCAACCTACATAGCCATATCGGCTACCAGGCTATGGAGGTTCAGGTGATCAACTTAGATTCGAAGAGGGTGGCGGGGCAACCGTGATCTATAGCCAGTTCGTTAACCTTACTGCAAACGCTGCAGAAGGCGAGTTGGTATAAGCTATGGTCTATAGACTTCCTTTCATTATAAGATTCTAAGAGCAACCTAGCAACCCTTCTAACAACCCTGGCCACCTCAGGCATCCCCTCTATCTTCCTGGTATACCTATCACCCCTCCTCCCCACGAGGTAGAAGGTTACAGCTGCGGGGGTTGTACCAAGTATCTTAGCTATCGTATACTTATTAACATCATACTCCTCTAGTAAAACCTTAGCTATGCTAGCTCTAATAGAGGGGAACACTATCCTAGCTGCGTGCTCACACGGCAACTCATACCTTAAACCCCTTTGATACCTCACCCTTTCCAAAGCCTGCTCCCTAAGTGTATTTATACACAGTTAAAGGTTAAATGTAATAGCATATACAATAAACCAATATTCTACAAAAAGCTTCTCCAACATACGTTTTAACCACCACAGACGCTAAGCTTAGTGTAAGAGGGGGTATGAGGTGGCATGATAGGAGTGGGGGGCTCTGGATCTAGCCTAAGAGCGTGGATTATATCTATTGGCTCAGAGCTTCTCGTCGGCAGGGTTGTTAATACCAATGCTTCCTGGCTCGCTAGAAGGCTTACTTTCATGGGCTTCACGGTTGACAGGATTATAGTTGTCCCAGACGTTGTAAGCGATATAGTTGAGGAGGTTAAGAGAGGCCTCGGCAGGGTTAGGTTGATAGTGTCTACAGGTGGTTTAGGGCCTACTCACGATGATGTAACTATGGAGGCTATGGCTGTAGCTATAGGTAAACCACTTGTGTTAAACAGGGAGGCCGAGCTTCTACTAAGAGAGTTTTATTCAAAGAAAGGGCTTCCGCTGACGAGGGAGAGGCTTAAAATGGCCTATATGCCTGAGGGGTGCAGAGCTCTAAGAAACCCTGTAGGGTCAGCCCCCGGTTGTGCAGTAACCCATAATGAAACCATACTCATCATGCTCCCCGGTGTCCCAGAAGAGATGGAGGCTATGTTTGAAAGCGAGGTAACAGCAATCCTCTCCCCTATCACACCACAGGTAGCCATCGTAGAGTGCTACTCCCAAATCAAAGGAGTCCCGGAGGCTAGCATAGCCCCACTATTACGGGAGCTATCAAAAAGACATCTTAACGCGTACATAAAAAGCCACCCTAAAGGCTACATCCTAGAAAAACCAGTCATAGAAATCAGAGTCCTAGTAGCTGGGAGTGTAGGGGAGGAGGCATTAAGTAGCGCTAAGCAAATCCTAGAACACATTATAAGTGAAGCGGTCAAACTAGGAGGAAGCTCTGATGTAGAAGTAGGATGTCAAACGACAGGTTAGGAGCTAAGGCTTCCAACTTAGGAATTAGAATCTACCCGGAGCTCCATACATGGAATTAATTCCCACATTCGTGGGGAATTGAGGGTAAAGGGTTAAGCAACACTCCCATTACTGTAGGTGTTTAAAAGTCTAATACCCTCTCTTTTCAAGGGGGGAGGGTTATGTATGTTGTGCGTAACAAGATATTAATCACCGCTACCCTAGCATTGATAGGCTCGACTTTGGCTCTTATAGGGGGTGGTATAAAGAACCCGGTAACCATAATAGGGCTTGTTTTAGTAGCTTCATCGCCCGTAGTATCATTCATTATAGTATACTTCTGGTATAGCAGAAGGTGGTATGGTGGAAAGTCTAAAGAGCGTTCCTCTCCCCAGAAGGGTAGAGAGTAGATTTGAGGTGGTTCGAGCGTGGTGGTTAGTTGTAGGGGTAGGAGGGTTTTGTTTGAGAGTTTCTATGAGACTTTGCCTAATGGTGTTAGGGTTCTAGTTGATAGGGTTACATTCCCTAATAGTGTAGCTGTTCTCCCGGTTATAAGGAGCTCTAGGGAGGTGGTTTTGGTTAGACAGTATAGACCTGCTATTGGTAGGTGGATTCTAGAAGCTCCAGCTGGAACCATTAGAGAAGGCGAGGATCCTAGGGAGGCTGCTATTAGGGAGCTTGAGGAGGAGGCCGGTCTTATTGCAGAGGAGCTTGAGTATGTTGGTGGTGGCTACGTATCACCAGGTTACTCAACTGAGTTCATGAAGCTCTACATAGCCTGGGATCCTGTTACCGGGAGGCCTAGGAGGGAGCCTCACGAGGTCATGGAAGTTGAAAGATTAGATCTAGGCGAGGCTCTTAGCATGATCTATGATGGGCGCATAGTAGATGTTAAGACTATAACGTTAATCCTAGTAGCCTACGCGAAGCTCTTCCCTGCAAGCCTCACACCCTAGGTTCGTGGAAGGCCTGGGAGGTCGTTGGGTTCAACTTCTAACGAGTAGTGTTATACTACCAATGTAGGGTATCTTAACAGGGTTCCCTCTCACAGACAGGACAACCCCGACTATGCTATCCTCCGGGATCCCTGAGACTCCGTATCGCCCCGGAGGGCACCTCCTAGGATCCCCTGTATCGGGAATAACATTATTATCGCCCTTAACTATGTAGCAGTAGTAGCCGTTAACCTCATACTTACCCACAACCCTGTGTATCACATACTTAGAGCCAGAACTATAAACAACAATATCACCCACACTAATATCACTCCTCTTAACCAAGACGACGAGATCACCTGTATGTAATAGAGGCTCCATACTCCTACCCTCAACAGCCGCAAAACCACCACCGTAAACCCTAAAAACCACATAGCCCACTATAAGTAGTACCGTTAAACCCAAAGCAATCTTATCCTTCAAACTCAACTCCAACCTCAAACTTAACACCTCAGCTGGGAAGAGCTTACACCGAATCAACAGCCACGTTATAATTATGAAGATAAACCTTATAGGCTTAAAACCGGAGCCCTTTTACGCTAGATCCCAGCAGACCCTCCAGTTATTTACACTACTGAAGCTCACTGAATGCTACCCATAGAGTGTTCCGCACGACACACCTTAGGAGAGAAATTTTTAAACATATACCACACAATGTTTCCAACGTGTACCCTATCGGTACGAGCTACTCTAACTCTGATTAGGTAAAGATGTTTCTCGTTGAGAAGGGGGGCATCATTCCTATACTTCCCAACACCTTGTAGGAGAAAGTTGAAGCTGAGCTGGGAACATAGCTAGGCTTCTGGAGATGCTAAAACCATACAAGCCACTCCTAAGCCCCCTAAACGTGGTCTTCAAGAGGATGTGGAGGACTCTTTTAACTTCTACGAGTCCCCCTATACTGTGTGGTGGGCTCGGACTAGCAATGTTAAAACTGTATTTTAAGCATTTAAGGTATTGGATTTAGTGGTGGATCCTTATTGGGCACTTTTAGTGTTAGAGCTACTGTGTGGAATGTCGGGGTTCCCGAGAAGAGGCTATCTCTCGAGCTCCTAGTCGGTACTGGTGCTACGTACACTGTCATTCCATCCAGGGTTCTCGAAGCTCTAGAGGTGAAGCCTGCTAGGATGGTGAGGCTTAGACTAGCGGATGGTAGGATTATGAAGAGACCTTTAGGTGAGGTCGGCATTGATATTGAGGGTTACACTGCTAGTGCAACCCCAGTAGTGTTTGGTGATGAAGGTGTCTACCTGCTCGGAAGCGTGACAATGGAGCAGCTTGGACTAGCACCAGATCCCATAGCTAGAAGGCTAAGACCTACCGAAGCTCTACTAATGATATCACTAGAAGCACGTGTTGCTTAAGACTAGTCCAGCCATGCTTTAAGGTATAAAGTTAATAGGTCTAACCACTTGATTGGTTACAGGGGTGTAACCTGGTTACCAGGGTGTAACTCAATGTTGTTTGACCCGAGACCCAAGGAATCTCGTAGTGAGCTGTTTGATAGGGAGGAGGAGCTTAGAGCTCTAGAGTCCTATGTGAGAAGTGGATCCCCGCTAATCCTCTGTATTGGTGTGAGACGTATTGGGAAAACGTCCTTGCTAAAGGTGTTTCTCAACGAGAGCGGGTATCCTCATGTGTATGTTAATGCGAGGAGGCTCTCTGAGTATAATTACACTGTCGCCGGGTTGTATAGGTTGCTCTCGGAGGCTCTCACACGTACAAGGGTTTCTACTAGGCTAATTGAGTACCTGAGGAGTCTACGTGGTGTTGAGGTTAAAGTTCTGGGGACTGGTGTTAGTGTGGAGTTTAACTGGAGGAAGCGGGAGCCATCTATATCTAGTTTGCTGGAGAAGTTTAATGAGTTTGCTGGAGATGAGGGTACGTATTTCCTAGTTGTAGTGGATGAAGCTCAGGAGCTCAGATTCCTTAGAGGGTATAACAAGGTGGATTTCAGGCAGATCGTAGCCTATAGCTATGATAGCCTACGCTATACAAAGCTCATACTAAGCGGCTCGGAGGTAGGGCTACTCTACGAGTTCCTTGAGTTCAACAACTACACTAGCCCCCTCTACGGTAGGGTTAGGGATGAGCTAGCGCTAAGCAGGTTTACACCAGAGGATTCAATGAAGTTCCTGGAGTTGGGGTTCAACGAGGTTGGAATGCAACCACCTAAGAGTGTGTTAGAGGAGGTGGTGAAAGCGTTGGACGGGATACCGGGATGGCTTGCATTCTACGGCTATAAAGCTTACCAGAGTAGAAAGTTCGATGTGCTAAACGAGGTACTAGAGGAGGCGGTACAGCTAGCTTTAGGAGAGTTGGAGAAGATAACGAGATCTAGTAGGTTCTATGGACACGTACTGAGAGCTATAGCTATGGGGTATAAGAGCTGGAGCTCCATAAAAAGAGCGGTAGAAGCATGGACCGGTGTTTACACACACAACAAGACACTATACCATAGCCTAAACAGGTTAATAGCCTTGAGCATAGTAACAAAAGAAGATGATGAGTACGACTTCGCAGACCCA
>JAJHQN010000112.1 GCA_020833325.1 Desulfurococcaceae archaeon
TCTTACGCTGTGGTTAGGGGTGTTAGGGTTTCCTCGACTCCTGGGTTTATTGATGAGCTGCTTAGAGGTGAGGAGGAGAGGGTTAGGGGTGTTATTGGGGATGTGGGTAGGCTGACTGAGAACCCTATTGTTCAGGCTTATAGGAGGTTTATGTGGAGGCTTGGTATTGACCCTACTAAGGTTAGACCTAGTTCTGAGGCTTTGGCTAGGAGGGTTCTTCATGGTGGTAGTGTGCCTAGGGTTAATAGTGTAGTTGATATTGGTAACCTTGTTAGCTTGAAAACCCTCGTTCCAATAGGCTTGTACGACCTAGATACTATTAGCCCACCTCTTAGGCTGAAGCTTAGCGAGGGCTACGAGGAGTTCGCCCCAATAGGGTCTCAGGGCGTTGAGAGGCTTAGGAAAGGGCTTCCAGTGATAGTGGATTCCAGGGGTCTAGTTATACACGTTTACCCTCATAGGGATTCACGTGTTTCAATGATAACAGATAGGACGAGGAACGTGCTGGTTGTTTCCTGCGGTGCCCCAGGGGTCCCCAGGTCTCTTGTTAGAGAGGCTGTGGAGCTCGTCATCAGGCTAGTCAAGGATATTAACCCGTTAGTCGAAGCTACAGATGTGGAGGTAACCTCCTATGAGGAGTGAGTTTGATCCAGAGGATTTAAGGAGGATTGCTGTTAGGATTAGTGGTGAGACTGCAGCACTACTAAGGGACCATGCTTGTAGCCAAGAGTATACAAGGGGTGTTGGAGGTGAAACCATAGTGGCTGATAAGCTGGCAGAGGATTACATAATAGATTCTCTTAGAGGTGAGGGGTTGAGGGTCAGGGGGGTCTCAGAGGAGAAAGGCTACTTTGGGGATGGAGATCTAGTTGTAGTAATAGATCCTCTAGACGGGAGCACTAACTACTCAAACTGCATCTCCTGGGCATCTGTATCGATAGCATTCGCTCTAGGTAATAGGCTTAGCGATGTTATTGCAGGCTCCGTAGCCCCAGTATTCTTTGGAAACCCCCTCTCCTTTAGTAAAGGGCATGGTTGTTATGAGGGAGGGGTTAGGGTTAGGGAGGCTAAGCGTAACACTAGGATGGTCTTCGCCTACGCGGAGGACCCGGTTGTAGCGTCTAGGTTGGTTGAGTTTATTAGAGATCTGGGGGATAATGTTAAGATAAGAGGTCTTGGAAGTGCAGCCCTTGAGATAGCATATGTGGCTTTAGGTAGAGCACTACTCTTTGTGGATGCACGATCTAGGCTAAGGAACGTGGATGTAGCAGCCTCGGTAGGTATGGTTAGAGAGTGTGGGGGCGAGGTATATGATTCGAGGGGGGAGCCTCTGGAGGCTAGTCTAGATGAAGTTGTCGTGGTAGGCGATGTGGTAGCCTCCCTCCACAGAAACCTAGCCATATCCCTTGTTTCAAAGGTGTTCTGTGAACACAGCTAATACCTTCTAGGCCTTCCTTGGGTTCAATGTTGCTAGTAAACATCTTCCATCAGCCCCTGCAGCCAATAGCGTGCACTTAGAGTAACGGCATTTGAGTCCTAAGCATTCATCTCCAAGTAGGAGGCAGTGAGGGCGGTTTACCATAACACCTCTCCTACTAGTCTTAAAGGCTTGTAGTGATTCTTTCTCACATCTATAATACGGGCAGAGGGGGTTGCACATCCCAGCTATCGGTGTAGGCCTAGGATTTAGAGATTGTGGATTTAATAGTCTAAAGTTGTACGAGTGGGGGTTCTCCGGGCCTGCCATAAACTTAACCCCATCCTTTAAAATCTAACCCAGTCAAACATTAAATACATTACCCTACCATCCCTCGATGGGAAAGCTAATATGAAGGTCTTCCTAACACTATGACTCAGCCTACCAGCCCTAACAATCTCTGTGGGGTCGAGCCTCTCAACCCCTCTGTAAACGTGGAGCACATAGGGGGCGTGCTCCAGGCCCGGGCCCAGTCTGTATACAGTGAAATCACTACCATACTTAAGACCGGATCTAACAGTGAACCCCCTATCCCTTAAATCTCTGTATACCGTGTAGAGTAACTTCAGCTCATCACTAGACTCAACAATCCTCCTCAACTCGTCGAGGCCCACCGAGCCTCCATCAAGCCTTCTAACCTCAAGAACCCCCCTCTCCACAAGGTAAAGAGCCTCAATTAAGCTAAGCTTTAAGGGGGCCTCGAAATCCGCGCCCCTAGGCTTCTCAACACCAATAGGAGTTCCAAAGAAACCTTCACCGTAAAGAGTCCTAGAGGAACTCACATCAGTAACTATGATAGAGTCCTCAACAAGAAAACCAACATGCTTACCCCTAGGAAGTCTAGGCGACGACCCAAAACCGCCCCCAACACTAGATACGCTGGAGCCTCTATACCTAGCTATACGAGCCTCAGATTTAACCTCTTCATCCCTAACCATAGCTTAGCACACCCCCCAGCTCACATGCAGAGAACTCAATGCTTGCGTCAACGGAAAACCACGCCCTCCCCTAAATATAAATGAGCGTTTTAAGCTTTAAAACACAGCACACCGAGAGCAGGCTTAAGGAATTAGGGGGTTCGGGCTTCAAGGAGGTTTATATTGTTTGATATGAAGCCTCCTTGATGCCCTTGGCTTCATTGGCTTCAGG
>JAJHQN010000046.1 GCA_020833325.1 Desulfurococcaceae archaeon
GTTAAACCTGTTCTTGACACACAACTGTACACTGGTCCCATGAGGCCTGGTGAGTCTAAGACGTTGAAGCTAGACCTAACAGCTTTCGGTGAGAGTAAGGTAGACGTTAAGCTTACAACAGCTACATTCACAGTATCCAGAGAAGGCTTAGTAAAGTACCTGGATTTAGGGAAGGGATATGCAGTAGTAGGTGGGAGGATAACACCTCTAAAGGATGTAGTGGTATCTGTTGGACCAGACTTCATGACATTTAAACTTGTAAGAGGCTTATCAAGGCTAGTGATACCAGTATCTCTCGACGCCTTTAAGGGTTCTGAGCTCGTGGAGTTAGTGGCCTACACAACCTACAATACATTCGACCCGTTCGGTAGAGTTGGTAGTTATGTCTTCTACCTATACACAGGGTTGGAGCTCCACTACGGTGTTGACGCTAACAGTAACGGTGTTGTGGAGATTGGGGAGACGCAGAGGATAAACTATGATATTAGGCAGGCTAACGTGTTACATGTAACCATAGGCAAGCCCTTCGAGAAGTTCAAGTTAGCCGAAGAGCAGGCAGCCAGGTGGCTTGGTAGAGATATATCGAATCTAACCAGGGGCCCCGTGCTAGACCTTAGAATCCTAGGGTCAAGGTATCCCGCTGACACCCCTGTCACGTTCAACCTAGAGCTTAGAAGACACTTCAGGGTAGACTGGGATTGGGTGAGCTTCAGTAGCTCCAGTGCTGTAGTGGAGCCTGGTAAAACCACATCAGTCGATGTCACAATAAAGGTGCCTCCAGGAACTCTACCTGGCTTCTACGAGGGCTATGTTATTGTAGACTACGGCTCCGGTGTAACCCTAGTCCCAGTCTCAGTTCAGGTGGCAGCAGTTATAGGTGAAGGTGTGAACAGACTGGAGCTAGGCGGGTGGCAGAATAGGAGTTATAACAACTATGCTGTTGAAGGACAGTTCGACTGGGGCTGGAGGTATGAGAGTGCTGATTGGAGGAGCTTCCCGGTAATAGTGGAGGATCCAAGTATAGCGGGTTACATTGTAACCGTTAGGTGGAGTGGCTTAAACACGACAACAGACTTAGCTGTAGCAGGTTTAGGTCTAACACTGCTAACAGTGCCATCAGAGACTCTATTCTACGGGGCCGTCTACGCAGCTAAGCTTAACTGGCCGCCATACTATCCAAGGCATGGTATCCAAGCTATATACGATTCACCAATACCTAAGATGGCATCCGTCTTCGCTCCAGACTATGGCTTCGTGTTGGAGAGGCTCGGGCTTATAAAGTCCAGGCCGCCTTTCTGGGTTGTAGTTAAGAATGTAATAGCAGAGGCTTCAAGGCAAGCAGGCTATCCAGAGCAGTTTACCTTGATAATAGTGCCTGTAAGGGTGGACGCCCCCGTGGAGGTTACAGTTAAACCTGGGGAGTCTACGAGCATCCCGGTTAGGGTCTACGGTAGCTACTCCCTATCAGGAGCTCTAGCCACACCTGTTGTGGTTGAGGGCGTTGCTTCTATTAGTGTAACCCCAGAGGTTCTACCAATAGGCTTCGACCACAAGCTTACGGTAGCAGTGAAGGCTGAAAGTGATTCAGTAGTAGTTCTAGGCTTACAGCTTAGGTTTACACCGCAGGTGAGCATAGGCTATAACATGGCTGGTACTAGGGCCGTCCTAGAACTGCTACCAGGGCTTCTAATGGTACCTATAACTGTTAAGACAGGCTAAAAGAAGTGTTTGGTTTAAACCTACCCTCTTAAGCTCTTTAAATCTTTTTTCTTCTACCACTGCTTTGCCCTTCAAGCTTCTCTAGTAGTATCTTCCTCTCTATGCTGGATACAAGCCTTCTGGTGGCTATTACAGCATCTGGGTTGACGCTTATAGAGTCTATGCCCTCCCTTACCAGGAACTCTACTATCTCCGGGTAGACGCTTGGGGCTTGACCGCATATACTACTCGTTACACCATGCCTCTTAGCCGTTCTTATGATATGTCTAACTGCCTTTAGCACCGCTGGATCTCTCTCATCGAAGTAGCCCATTTTAGCTAGGAGCCCGCTATCCCTATCAGCTCCTAGTATGAGCTGTGTTAGATCGTTACTCCCAATGCTAAACCCGTCGACCATCCTGGCGAACTCGTCTGCTAGGAATACAGTGCTTGGAACCTCGACCATTATCCATACCTTGAAGTCTCTGCTTCTCTCAAGCCCCTCATCCTCTAGTAGCTTTAAGGCCTTCTGGAGCTCCCATGTAGTCCTTACGAATGGGAACATTACCCAGACGTTCTTTAAGCCCCACTCCTCCCTAGCTTTCTTAATGGCTCTAACCTCTAGTCTGAAAGCCTGCTCGTACTGCGGGCTTATGTACCTTGATACACCCCTCCACCCTATCATCGGGTTTCTCTCATCTAAAGCCTCATACTTCTCCCCTCCCTTGAGTTTAGCGTACTCATTCGTCTTGAAATCGCTGAATCTAACTACAACAGGTCTAGGGTATATGGTGCTAGCAACCCTAGCTATCCCCTCCGCCAGCTTGTCTATGAAGTACACCCCCCTACCCTGCTCTAATAGGTATAATGGGTGGTAGCCTATCCAGCTCGCTATTATAAACTCTATCCTCATAAGCCCTATGCCGTCGAATGGTAGATGCTTATACCTATCAATCTCCTCCGGCTCCCCCAGGTTCATGTAGATCTTTGTTGCCGTTGTTGGATAAGTTGCTATCAGGAGCTCTGCTGGTACAACAGCCTGCTGTACCTGCAGTGCAGGTGTTGGAGCTTGTTGTGGTTTAGCTTCAACCTCAACCCTCCCAGCGTAGACAACACCCCTAGATCCGTCAACTGTGATCTCAAGCCCATCCCTTAGAACCTTAGTGGCATTCCCCGTGCCCACTACAGCTGGTATGCCAAGCTCCCTTGATACTATCGCTGCGTGAGCCGTCATACCACCCTCATCGGTTACTATGGCTGAAGATATTTTCATATAGGGGACCCAGTCTGGGTCCGTCATCTTGGTAACCAGAATATCCCCCTTCTTCATCTTCCTAGCAGCCTCATCTACTGTTAATGCTACCACAGCTTTACCATAGGCTACTCCCGGGCTTGCAGGTATACCCTTAACTAAAACCTTCCCCGCCTCTACCTCAACAACCTCCTCTCTAGGCTTCTCCACAGCTTTTCTCTTACTCCAAACAGTTTCAGGTCTAGCTTGGACGAGGAATATGTTGTTAGGCCCCGGTATATCAGCATCTATAGCCCACTCCACGTCCATAGGCTTTCCGAAGTATGATTCAACTTTTAAAGCTAGCCCGGCTAATACCCTGGCTTCATCATCGTTTAAAGCCTGCCTATCAGCTCTCACACCATGCTTAACTATGAGCTCAGCTATCTCAGGATATTTTAGGTGTAAGTTCTTAACATCCTCATCGCCGGCGGGGACCTCTACCTCCACGTTGGAGGAGCTTCTCGGGTCGTAGAAGAGGGCCTTCCTCTTCTCGCTAACCCTCTTCTCTAGAATCTCTAGGTTTGACTTGGATATCACAAACCTATCTGGGGTAACCTTACCTCCAACAATGTACTCACCCAGCCCCCATATAGCCTCTATAACCACCTTATCCTCCTCCCCTGTAACCGGGTGTATTGTGAATGCAACACCGCTACTCCTACTATTAACCATCTTCTGGACTATAACAGCCATGAGGGCCGCCTCGTGGTCTACGTTAAGGCTATCCCTGTAGCTTAGAGCTCTAGCAGTCCACAGGCTGCTCCAAGCCCTCTTAACCATCTCAACAACGCTATCAGCTCCCTTAACGTTTAGATAGGTCTCCTGCTGGCCTGCGAAGCTAGCCTCAGGTAGATCCTCGACGGTAGCACTACTCCTAACAGCTACAAGAGGCTCCTCTACGCCGGAGAGCTCCGCAAGCCTTCTATAAGCCTCAACTATCTCACTGACAATCCTATGGGGCATGGGGGTTCTAACGAACTTAGATCTTATAAGCTCGCTAGCCTTCTCATACTCACTAGGTTTACCGCTAACCACAACCTCCTCTAACACGTACTTAATATAGCCAGCTATACCGGTCTCAAGAACGAACTGTTTGTAAGCCTCAGTTGTAACTATGAAGCCTGGGGGTACTGGTATACCAGCTTTAATCATTCCACTAAGACCTGCAGCCTTACCTCCAACAAGCTTCGCATCTCCTGCAGCCTCCTCTCCAAGCCAGACTATAATGGGTCTCTCCAACCTACCACACCTCATACTCTACTAGCCCGGGGTATTTATAAATTTGTGGGGTTGATAATTGAAAAACGAAGAGGGTTTTATATTTTAAAATTAGGTTTGCTCTTTAAACAAGCTAGGCCACATATCAACATATTAACTCTACCTGGAACACTTGAACCCGTTAAGTGAGGTGGGTTGAATGTCTTGTTGCATAGATCGTGAAACGTTTTCACATGATAGCGAAAGCTTAGCAGAGGCTTTAGGTGTTAGCGAGGAGGAGCGTTTGAGAGCTGTAAAACTTGTAGATGATGCTTTGAAGTTGAGGAAGGTTAGTGAGATGGTGGAGCTCATATGGAGTGAGAGGTGTGAGGGTTTAAGCATCCAAGCTAAGGTTTACGCTACACTTAAACTTGGTATGGATATCTACAGGATCATACTCGAGAGCATGATAACCCAGGAGGAGGCTGGCGGTAGAGGGGAGGGTAGCGTTTAGAGTTCTTAGGAAGGCTCTTAGGCTTCAACAACTCCACCTCTTTAAGGTGCTCGGGTTTGAGTGAGAGGTTTAAAGCTCCTAGGGGGTTTAGGGACTTCCCACCAGAGGTGATGATACTTAGGAGGAGTGTTATGTCAAAGGTTGTATCGGTTTTTGAGAGGTATGGATTTGACCCCCTAGATACTCCGGTTCTCGAGTACTGGGAGACCTTGGCGGGTAAGTATGGTGAGGAGGCTGAAGGTAAGCTTATCTGGAGGTTTACCGATAGCTGGAGTGGGAGGGAGTACGCTCTTAGATATGATTTAACAGTGCCCCTAGCTAGGTTTATAGCTTCAAGGCGTGATATCCCTTTACCTTTTAAGAGGTATCATATAGGGCCTGTTTGGAGGCATGAGGAGCCTCAGAGGGGTAGGTATAGGGAGTTCTACCAGTGTGATGCAGACATAGTTGGTAGCCCCTACCCGGAGGCCGACGCGGAGATCCTAAATCTCACCGTCGACCTTCTGAGAGAGCTCGGCTTCTCCAACTTTAAGGTCAGGGTTAACGATAGGAGACTTCTCTCAGGTGTTTTCGAGGAGGAGCTCGGCATAGGCAACCCTCTACCCGTGTACAGGGTTATCGATAAACTTGATAAGATAGGACTGGAGGGGGTTAGAGGGGGGCTTTTGAAGTTAGGCTTAGGGGATCAGATTGTTGAGAGAATACTTTCGATAGCTGAGCTCAGGGGGCCTATTGAATCCCTCGAACCCATATGCTCTAGGTACTCCTTAAACCAAAGAGTTAGAGAGGCTTGTACACATCTAGGTAAAACTTTCAATCTCCTCGATAGACCTGAATACATATACTTTGATATGAGCCTTGTGAGAGGCCTAGACTACTATACAGGCCCCATACTGGAAGCTGTCTTAGATAAACCAAGTGTTGGTAGCGTAGCAGGCGGGGGCAGATATGATAACCTAATAGGCCTCTTCACCGGAACACAGGTACCGGCAACAGGCGTTAGCCTGGGGATAGAGAGGATCATAGATGCAGGGCTGGAGTTAGGGATACTGAACATTGATAAGAAGACTGTGACAGAGGTACAGGTAATAGTACTCGACTGGTCCCTCCTAGAGTATGCATGGAGTATAACGAGGAAGCTAAGAGAGGCAGGCCTCAAAGTTAGGATAGACCTAGCGAGATCGAGCGAGGAAGCGCAAAGGAGGAAAGCTAGGAGACTCAACATACCAATCCTAGCATTCATAGGTAGAACAGAGCTGGAAACAAGCACACTAACAATATACAACACTATAACCAGCGAAAGAACAACAGTAAAGCTAGAGGATGCCTCTGAAACCATAAAGAAAATGCTAAAAACAATCCCCAACTAAATCATACTCGTACCCCGCTACATCCACCTATGCTAAAAGATAGAGTAACCTCAGGTATCAGGAGGAAATCATCATAGTCATAGTTGGGGTTACCTAGAGCTCTGGGCATAGAACCCTATGAGATGTAGCTATCGCATGTTTAGGGATCTGTAATACTTTGTATTATTGGGTAGAGTGTTCCTAGTGTTAGGACTTTCACCTTTGAAGCTTTAACATCTTTATACCTCAGCTCTCTAAGAATACCTAGGTAGGCTTTGCTGGTGTAGGGTTTTTGGAGAGGGTGAGGTTTAGGGTTAAGGGTTGGATTGGCGATGACGAGTTTAGGGAGTTGTTAGAATTTTCAAGGTATATTGGTAGGGTTGGCGGTGTTTCTGTATTCGAGCTGGATCCTTTAAAGATGAGGAGTAATGGGTATACTCTGGGGGATGTCTACTCTAAGCTTTCCTCTATTGAGGGTGTTGTTGAGGAGGATTTGAAGGCTATTAGGGACGCTTATCTTGAAGAATCCGTTGTCTATGTTAGGCTTGGCGGTGATGGTTTTCTAAGGGTTTCTAGTAGGGCTTATTTAAAGGGTTTCTTCGAGAAGCACGGTTTCACACCTCCATACTCCCCTTCTGAGAGGGCTTTCAAGATCCCACCCCACCTGTATGGGGATGTTGTTGTTAAGCTTGAGAGGGAGGGGTTTAATGTTGTTGATGAAGTTGGGCTGCTTAAGTCCTCTAGGCTACCTAGGGATCTAGTTTTTAGCGGTGAGCTTAGGGATTACCAGAGGGAGGCTTTGGAAGCGTGGGAGAGGAATGGGTTTAAGGGTGTTATAGCTCTACCTACAGGCTCTGGGAAGACTGTTGTTGCCTTAGCTGGTGTGGCTAAGCTTAGTGTTAAAACCCTTGTTGTGGTTTACACGAAGGATCATATAAAGCAGTGGGCTGAGGCCTTTAGGAGGTTCACTAGCGCTTCAGGTATCATAGGCATGTATTATGGTGAGGAGAAGAGCTTGAACCCCATAACTATAACAACGTATCAATCGGCCTTCAGGAATGTGGTTGAGTTCGCAAGGCATTTCGCCTTACTGGTATTCGATGAGGCTCACCATCTTCCAGCTGAGAAGTTTAAGCATATAGCTTTCAGCATGCCGGCACCCTACAGGATGGCTCTTTCAGCTACACCTGAGAGGGAGGATGGGAAGCACGTGGAGATATTCCCTCTAATAGGTGGTGTTATATACTTTAAGAGCGCCTCAGAACTAGCTGAGAAAGGCTACCTAGCACCATTCACCCTTAAGAGGATTAAGGTTAGATTAACGGGGGAGGAGTGGAAGCGCTACGAAGAGCTCAGAAGGAGATTCCTACTCCTAGCTGGAGGTAGAAGGTTCCAGGAGTTGGTGGAGGACGCTAAGAGAGGTGATAGGAATGCGGTGGAAGCATTAAAAATACATGCTGAGATGAGGAATATAATTAACTATAGCGAGTCGAAACTAAAAGCTGTAGAGGAGAAGGTTAGAGAGGAGCTCTCCAAGGGAGGCAAGATAATAGTATTCACGCAGTACAAAGGACAGGCAGAGGAGATAGCATCAAGAGTCAAAGGACTACTACTACACGGAGAGCTAAGCGAGAGCGAGAGGGAGAGAGTGTTGAGAGCGTTTAAAACAGCAAAAACAGGAGTCCTAGTAGTAACAACAGTAGGAGACGAAGGCCTAGACATACCAGATGCAAACATAGGAATACTAGTATCAGGAACATCATCGAGAAGACAGTTCATACAAAGACTTGGAAGACTACTAAGACCGACACCAGGCAAAACAGCAATACTCTACGAGATAATAACAGCAGGAACAAGTGAAGAATACCAAGCTAGAAAGAGGAAAGAGTTACTATAGCATATGTCGCATCATTATCTGAACTCACCGTATACATGCTCTTCAAACCCAGACACCATTTAAACCCTCTATCCCGGAGCTCCCAAGAAGAACCCCAGGGCATTAAAAACTTCACATGTCACAACGACCCTCCTTGATTAACTATAAATGGTTTATAACCGTTACCATTCTATGATAACAGATAGGAGTTTAAAGTGTTGCTCGACATTGTTGGTAGTAAGGTTAGGTTTACTGTTCTAGCTAGCCTAGCTAAGGGGTCTAAGCTCTCCATCCCAGTTACTCCTAGGAGTGTTGCTAGAGTTTATGGTGTTAACCTTACTGAGACCTATAGGTTCTTTAGGAGGCTTGAGAGCTCCGGTTTAGCTGTGAGGGTTAGGGGTGGCTATGTGCTCTCCGAGAGGGGTTTGGCCTTGGTTGACTTCATTGTATCTACACTGCCTAACCCTACCCAGTGGTCTTCTCCTTTCATGGAGTGGGTTAGGAGGAGTGTCCCTGATACAATGTACTACATAGCCTACCCCCGTTTACAGTCTTGGTTCGGCCTCACCCCCTACCTCATAGTATTTGATAGGAGGCTTGCTGGGGCCCTGGAGCTCCCAAAGGGAATTAAGGTTGTTGGTGAGAGTAGCGGCCTGGGTGAGGGGCTTGTTCTAGCTGTTTTCACAAGCCTTAGGGGTAAGAGCTTCAAGTATTCATGGGACTACCACCTCTCCATTGCAAGTCTTGAGCAGGGGTACTCTGATCTGATATCATACACCCCCTTCTGGACTAACATTATCCCAGACGTGCTACTTAACAGGGATGTGCTGGATATAGATGAGATCTTCGAGAGAGCTACAGGGGCGGGTAGGAGGAGGCTTGCAACAGCCCTAGCATACTACATGACCCTAACAGGGCGAGTGGTGACCTTGAAAACACCATTCTATAGCCTGGTGGATGAAAGCCTACTTAGTAGTGTAATCGAGATGACACCATACCTCCTAGACTCTAGGATCCTTGAGGCAAGAAACATCTAGCACATTAGAGGTGTACGATGTTGAACGGAAGACCTGGAGTCCAAGAGTTTAGCGAGGCCGTAGCAAAGGAGGTCCCGGACATCAAGGTGTTAGATGAAGAGTTAGAGATCCTATCGAGAGGGTTAAGGTTGAGTGAAGGTGAGAGGCTTGACGTACTTAGGATGCTTGAGAGGGTGTACTACATAGTGCTCCTCATGAGGGAGCTACAGGATTACTTCAACAACCTAGTACAGTTTGGTGGCGGTGCGGTGTTAAACTACATCTTCATCTCGTTGATGGACGTGCCCAGGTTTACATTCGACCTTGATGCGAGCTGGAGAGGGAGGGTTGAGGGTAAGAGGAGGCTCCTAGGGGAGCTTACCAGGTTTAACAAGTACATGGCTCAGAAGCACCCTATCAGCATGCCAGTGGATGAATCGAAATGCCTGGAGTTGATGGTCGTAGAGTACGATGTTGAGAAGAACCACTTCCCCGACATACTATCGCTAAGACTCCCAGTTATAACCAGGTGGAGTGGTCTGGAGTTCTACAAGTACGTTAGAGCAAGGACAGGTGTTAGGATGAAATTCAACCTAGTCAAAGAACTGCGTAGGATCTTCTCGAACACCCTGGGGGTAAGAGATGCTAAGATAGACTATGTTAGATTCGAGATATCCTTTAACAAAGAGTACCCCGGTGTAGAGGTGGAGGTAGAGCTCCCCTTCAAGCTAGGGGTAGCTAATCTTAACATAACAGAGCTTGAGTACCAGCTAGCATCAAAGATCGTATACAAACTTGGAAGAGACTATGGGGAGGACTTAGGCTATGTCATGCACGACATACTGAAAGCAACACTAGATCTAAGACTACTAGAGGCGGTGGATCGGAGAAGGGTAGCAAGCTATGTTACGAGGATAGCTGGAGAGACGGGGGTTACACTAGCAGAGGTTAAAACCAACATAACAACCAACACTAGGTACCTCGTAGAAAGAGGGGGCGACTACTGGAACAACATACACTACATACTAGTAAGATCCAAATACCAGGACGTAGGAGGACTAGTCAGGGAGATTCAGAGGAAAACCATGGAAACCCTTAACCCCTAAATGCTATCAACCATGTGCTAAAAGCCCATCATAATGGTGAAGAACTCTAGGAATGCATGGCTCAATCCTAGGGTGAGGTGGAACAGAGTTAGGATTGTATTTTAAGCTCCGCAGACATAGTAGTAGATGGAATACAGAGGTGGAAGGTGTGGTCTGGGAGACACTGGTGCAGGTAGCATTGCAAGCCATATCACAAGCTCCATGGGCTCTAGCATTAATCATAATTATACTTGTAGTGTACGTTAGGTTAAGGGACGAGTTTAGGGGAGAACTTAGAGAGTTGAGGAGAGAGCTTAGAGAGTGGGCTACCGTTGTTAACACGAACCTCATAGGGGTTATGGCTCTCCTAGCATCTGAGGGTCGCATACCTTGGGATGCGTTCCTTAAATCTGTTAGGGAGCTTACGGTAAGCCCTGGGGCTGAAAGCAGGTATTACACTAAGGCTGACGAGGAGGAGTTGAGGAGGCTGCTTAACAAGGATTACAGGGAGTACACGGAGGAGGATGCGAGGAGGATTGAGGAGATAGCGAGAAAGGTGATAGCTGAAGCTGAGGCCACCGGGAGAGAGGGCCTCTACGAGGCCTACTACTGGTTGAGAAGCTACGCACAACTAATAAGATTCTACCTGAGACTAGGCAAGAAGACAGCTTAGAATGAAACTTAATAGCATACGCTCCTCTCAGCTAGGATTAACGTTAAACCAGGTACCAGAGCTAGGAGCTCTAACGCGTAAAAGAAACACAAATGCCATGGGGTGATGTCAGAAGCCGAGAGCTCTTGAGCATATCATAGAACCCCCTAGTAGAACGTCACCCTTACTCGTAACAGTTCAAGTTTAAAGGACAACATCAAGGCTACTTTCAAGCTTATGTAGATTACAGTAATTCTAGCAATGTAATCTGAACGCATAAACCGTCTGCCACTTTGTGGAGAAAACCTTCACACGTAAATGTTCTAAGTTACCTATAAGGATCCATGGCAAAACAGTTACCCATCCCACCCTAAGGGGCCTCTACTCCAAGCCTACAAGATAACAAGGAATACTATGAGCACTCAGCTTAAATCATTCTAGAATATCTTAACTAGGCGTTTTTAAATAATCCCTCCGCCAAACCCTATATGGCTAAGGAGGTGAGAGTAGAGTGGAGGTCAAAGTGAGATTGCTTGAATTACTAGGAGCCCCGGTACTCTTAGATGGATATCCCTCCGTGTATGCGAATATACCATGTAGTTTCACGAATAGCATTGGCTATCTCTCACGATAAAACTCTCGGGGGGATTATTGGTATGAGATTCATCTTTTTACCTATTACGGTGTTCCTCCTAGTATTCGTGCTACTCTCTATTATCCAATATATGGACTTCGAGAGGGGGTCTCTAGAGACCTTCGGTTATAGAGAGTGGAGGTTAAACGGGCTCGTGAAATTCTACGATAAATCCCTAAGACCTTTATATGCTGTTGATCGAGGGGTTAGTCTTATAGTTAAGAATACTACTCTCTCGGTTAGGGTAGAGGAGGGGGGTTATACTCTTATCAGTAGCGGGGGCGTTGAGGTTTTAAAGGCTAGGTTCTCCGGGAAGGATGTTGAGTGGTTTAACTGGTTCAAGGGTGAGTACGTACCTGTAGGATTCTCACCCTTCCTAATAGTATGGCCTGTTAAGCCTAAACCCATATTAATGCATTTACTCCTTAAGCAAGTCGACATAGTATACCTTGGATCCGAGCAGGATG
>JAJHQN010000113.1 GCA_020833325.1 Desulfurococcaceae archaeon
TAGCTCTGGCTGGGGTGGTGGTAGCAGCGTAGTACATTGCTCCAAGCCATAGGGCTGTGCCTACGAGGGTTACTATTAGTATGAGCCACCACTCGAAGGGGAACTTGGCCATCATTCTTCACCCAGCTCTCTTATCTTAGACTCCCTCTTGAACGAGTAGTACCACGTGTATAGTGCTAGGATTACGAGTGTAGCTGTTACGATTAGGAAGAATGCTATTGATAGTTGTTCAAACACCACAGCCTATCACCCCTTAGCCCTTTCTACCACCTTCCCTGTTACATAGTATATCATGAGCCCACCTATTATTAATATCGCTAGCCCAGGCCACGTGTAGTACGTGTGTAGACCTGCATCCCATCCTCTCCACCACTCCCAATACGCTATCCACCATATGAAGAAGAATACTGGGATTACAACGTTAACCTTGACAAGTACATCCCACCAAGCTCCAAGCGGTATTAGAGGCTTTGGTTCAACCTTCATAAGCTCCTCTCTAACCTTAGCAGTGTCCACCAGGAACCCTGCCATTAAGGCTATAAACACTAGGCCTGCTGAAAGCCCTATTACACCCCATACTGTATCATAGTAATCTAGCCAGTCTAAGTTTAAAGCTGTAGGTGTGCCAATAACTATGGCTATAACCCCTGTTATTAAAGCTGCGTAGAATGGTCTAACACCTAGATCCTTCAGAGGCCTTAAAACAACCTCGTGTATCGTGTATAGGCTTGTGAATGCTGCAAACCAGAAGGCTATGAAGAATAGGAGTCCGTAGAGGTAGCCTGCAACTCCTCCCATCTCATGGAATAGCCTTGGTAGTGTTACGAAAGCTAGACCTGTTCCAGCAGCCTTGATATCCTCGTAGGGTGTAGTTGATATGGCGAATATGAGTGGTATGATAGCTAGACCTGCCATCCAGGCTACAGCTGTATCGTTAACAACATTACCGAAGGCTATGTGGGTAACATCATCCCTCCTCCTAAGCCAGGCTCCAGCTGCTATGAAGAAACCCCATGCTATCCCAATACTCCATATAACCTGTGATAGGGATTGCATCCAAGTAGCTGGATCCACCAGGGCTTCAGCCTTAGGGACCATGTAGAACCTTAAACCCTCATAGGCACCCGGTAGTGTTAGGGAGTATATAGCTAAACCTAGGGTTGCGAAGAAGAGTATGGGGAACATAACCCTAGCTACAAGACTTATACCTCTCACCCCGAAACCAGTCACTATAATACTACCAATCATCATGAGAACACCTATACCCCAAGATAGGTATGTCTCCTTAAAGCCACCCCATAGGGCCGGTGCATTGAAATCAGGTTTGGTGAAGGTCCCGGTTATGGCGTGTAACATGTAGTAGAAAATCCAGCCCGTGACAACCCAGTAGTAGCATAGTATCATGAATGAAGCCCAGGCCATCCATATACCAGCGAAAGCTGCAAACCTCTTATACCTCTCAACAAAATTGTAGGGGCCGTGGAGCGGACCCCCTCTACCAATCTTACCAATAGCGTACTCAGCCACAGCTAGGACAAACGCTGTTATAATAAGCCACACCAGGTATGCTAGGAGGAAGCTACCACCACCATAGTTAGCAGCTCTCCAAGAAAACCTCCAGTAGTTACCAGCACCAACACTCCAACCAACAACAGCCATCAACAATGCAAACAAGCTAGGAGCCCTCTCAACGATCCTAGGAAGTAAAGCCATTAGGGTCACCTGCACCAATTTATTTACCAAAGGGAGCAGGTTATATTTAAACCTTACGCTCACTAAATGCTCATTGTGTAGCTTAACGTTTTAACTCTAAAACATCCTGTTATGTTCTCCCCGTCCTCCTACGCTCCCCTATGTACCTAGCTAGGTCCTCTAGCTTTAGGCTGTATGGTTTTCTCGGCTTAGCTAGTGGCATCATGTACAGCACGTGTTCTTCTGGGGGAGCTCCTATTATCTCTCTAACCCGCTCGTCGTGGAACGCTCCTATGGCTACCGTTGCTAGGCCTAATGCTGTAGCCTGTAGGTATATGTTTTGTGCTGCATGGCCTACCTCTATGTGCACGTACCTAACCCCCCTCTCCCCGTACCTCCTCGTTGTCCTAGTGTATACAGCTGTTATTACTATGCATGCTCTAGCACTTAGTATCCAATCCTGTCTTAGCCCTGCTTCGTAGAGCTCCCTCGATAGATCCCCCCTCTTGACCATTGTTAGAGTGTGGGTGTGTGGATCGTACTTGTAGGATCCAGGCTCCATGTACGAGCCGTTTGGTAGCATCACACCCTGGGGGTATGCTACAGCGTATACCTCCAATGGGTACGTTGCTCCAGCACTAGGTGTGGTCTTAAACCCGTAGCTCACCTCACTTACACCGTAGGCAGCCCATAGTATTTGGGAGAGCTCTCTCAAACCCAGGGGGTCTCCAGTGTACTCCCTCACACTCCTCCTATTAGCGAGAGCCCTCTCAACACTAACAACACCATCCAGGGAGGGGAGGGGGAGCTCAACCCTACCATCAGCAAC
>JAJHQN010000047.1 GCA_020833325.1 Desulfurococcaceae archaeon
TACGGTGTTGCCAGCGTACCCGGGAGTTTAGATTTTACCTATTGCAAGATCTGCGGTTCCTATAAGCTTCAAGGACAGTGGGTTGAGGGTTCAGGTGGCCTGGAGGATACTGTTAAGGAGTACGTCTACATACTCTTAAGCCAGAAGCTTAAACCTACAACGTTTATTGAGGAGGCTTGGGTTGAAAGAGTAGAGGTTCTAGGTGGTATGTTAAAGGATGTTGTAGATGTTAGAGTGCTCTTAGCCGGTAGCTTGGGGTCTACTCAGGTAAAGGAGCTTAAGGTGGTTAGGGTTAAGATTAATACTGTAGTGTGTCCTTTGTGTACGAAGAGAGCTTCTAAGACAGGTCATAATGCTGTAGTTCAGATTAGACCTCTCATAGGAAGCCTGGGGGAGGATGTTAGGCTCGTGTTGGAGGATCTCCTATCAAGGCTAGAGGTTAGAGCTAGGAGTTCGATTATATCGGTTGAACGCGTTAGAAACGGTTTCGACATACTAGTTGAAGACCAGGGTGTTGCCAGGATTATAGCAGGTAAGGTTAAGGCGGTTTTCGGAGGTCATGTAATAGAGACTTTCAAGGTAACAGGAGCTAGGCGAGGAGGCGGTAGAAAGGGTATTCTAACGATAGCTGTTAGAATATACAACATTAAACCTGGTGATGTGATAGCATTCTCTGGGGCTCCACACATAGTAGTTGGTGGCGACCAGCATAGACTACAACTGGTTAACATGAGTACAGGCGATCTAGTTATAGTTAACTACGAGGATTTAGCTGGAGCTGAGCTACTCGATGCTAAGGAGTATGCCGGGAGCGTGTTAAGGAGACTACAACTCTCCCGAGTAGAAGGCGGTAACCTGGTGTTCGAGGACATAGCTACAGGTGGGGAGTACGCAATCCCCATGGAAGGTGTTAGAATTCTAAGAGGTGATCTCGAACTAGGAGGAGTATACTTAGCTTATTTACTTGAAAGTAGACTATACCTAATAGGTGGATCTAGGTTTGAGTAAGAGGGATGTTAGAAGCTCGGGCGAGATACCATTACCGGATCCGAATGAGGGTACAATGCTATGTGTAGTTCAGAGGATAGTTGGCGCAGGGTTTACGGAGGTCGTATGTGTGGATAACGATACCTACATGGCTAGAATACCCGGTAGGATGAGAAGGAAGGTTTGGATAAAAGAAGGGGATATCATCCTATTCCTACCATGGGGTACCAGGGATAAGAAGGGCGAGATAGTATACCGTTACGATAGGGACGAGGTTAAAAGGCTTATAGACATGGGGCTCATATCCAGGGATTTCATTGAAGGTGTACTAGCCCCTTGAGGAGGAAGGCTAGGTGGTTTAAAAGATTTAGGAGTGAGGCTGAGAGGATCAAAGATTCTGATATGTTTGAGATTGTTGAGGAGGTATTTGATTCAATAACCCTCAACCTAATCTACAAACTAGAGTCTAGGGGGGTAATAAGGGAGTTGAAGGGGGCCATAAGCTCCGGGAAGGAGGCGAGAGTTTACTGGGCTAAGGGATGGGACGGCTCCGATCTAGCGGTTAAAATCTACCTCGTAGAAACAACGGATTTCAGGAAGAGTATCAAGAAGTATATCGAGGGCGATCCCAGGTTTGAAAGGATACCAGAGGGTAACCTAAGGAAGCTTATATACGAGTGGGCTAGGAAGGAGTATAGGAACCTTAAGAGGATGTATGAGGCTGGTGTTAGAGTTCCTAAACCCATAGCATTCCTAGGCAACATCCTAGTCATGGAGTTTATAGGTGAGAACGGCTATAGAGCCCCCCTCCTAGTAGAGGCTGTAGGCGAGCTTGAGGCTGAGGAGCTAGAGCGGCTTTATCTAGATATAAGAGAACAGGTTAAAATCATGGTTTGCAAGGCTATGCTGGTACACGCTGATCTAAGCGAGTATAATGTGATGGTGTGGGAGGAGAAATCGTGGATCATAGATGTATCCCAAGCCGTTGATTTAGGCCATCCGAGGGCTCGGGAGTTCTTGGAGAGGGATCTAGCTAATATTCATAGCTTCTTCTCGGAGCACCTAGACATAGAACCCCTCGATAGCTTGAGGGGTGAGGTAATGCCGTGTATGAGGGTGTAGGTGTTAGGCCTAGAATGTATGTTAAGATACCTCAGGAGAGACTTGGAGCCGTCATAGGGGAGGAGGGCTCCGTTAAGATGGAGATCTCTAGGAGACTTGGAGTCTCTATAGCCATTGACACTGAGAACTCTGTAGCTGTTATAGAGCCCGAGTCTGGGAGCACACCTCCTATTAATGTTATTAAAGCTGCTGAAATAGTAAAGGCTATAGCCTACGGTTTCGCACCGGATAAGGCTATGAGCTTGCTAAATGAAGACTACGTCCTGTTAGTGGTGGACTTGAAGGAGTTTACGGGAGATAAGGAAAACCATTTAAGGAGAGTTAAGGGGAGGATTATAGGTGAGGGTGGGAGAGCTCGTAGAACGCTAGAGGAGCTTACAGGGACCTACATAGTTGTTGGAGAATACCATGTTGCGATAATAGGTGAGTATGAAAGGGCTATGGCTACTAAGGAGGCTATAGAAATGCTAGCACAGGGTAGAATGCATAGTACAGTGTATAAGCATTTGAACACCCTAATGAGGGATGTGAAGAGGAGGGAGAAGCTTAAATTCTGGGGGAGGAGGTTTGAGTAAGAGCGGCCTCTCCGCAGAGCTCTTAGAGGTCACGAGGTGGAATGATGTTATATTGATTAGATTCAATAGGCCTGAGAAGCTTAACGCCTTAAACCTAGAGATGTGGATGCTCTTAAGAGATGCCTTAAGCAAAGAGTGCTCCGGGGGCGGTAAAGCTATAGTAGTTACAGGGAGTGGGAGGGCTTTTAGTGCTGGAGACGACATAGAGGCAATGTTGAATCTCTTAAACCCGAAGGAGGCAGTAGAGTTCTTTAATATTGTTAGAGGTGCCCTTGAAACACTAGCTATGTGCCCTAAACCTGTTGTAGCCGCTGTTAACGGGCTAGCGGTTGGCGGTGGTGCCGAGATGCTCCTCCTCGTAGACTATGTTATAGCATCCAGGGAATCCTGGTTTTCGTTCCCTGAGGCTAGAATCGGCCTCATACCCCCTGTTCTGTTAACCCTAGGCTTAGATGTTGTGGGTTTGAGGTCTTCGAGGAAGCTAGCTTTAATGGGTTATAGGATCGGTGTAGAGGAAGCTTTAAGGTTAGGGCTTGTGGATGAGATTGCTGACAGCGATAAACTCTTAGAAACAGCATATGAGAGGGCCCTAGAACTATCGGCTAAGACCACACCTGAGGCTATGAAGGCTTTAAAAGGACTTTTATACTTAAGGTATTCAACCCTCATAGATGTAGCTATAGAGTCGCTCGCAACCCTATGTTTAACAGAGAGCGCGAAGGATAGGATGAGAGCGTTCCTCGAAAAGAGGTTTAAACCCTAAGCAACCTAATACTGTATGGGGGGCTGTGATAGAGCCTGCGACGATACGAGCTTCACGAAAGGGGCTGTGAGATGGAAGAGCCGATAGAGCCCCCTCCTCCTGAAGAATGCCGTTTAAGGATCGTGGGTGGAGCTAGAACCTTAGATGTAATACTAGCTGATTTGAAGGAATCCTTCTACGAGTATAATAGGAGCATAGGGAGTACGGGTTACTACTTAAAACCAGTTCATAAGGTCTACAAGTACGTGGGGGGTTCGCGGAGGATCTACGAGTACTACGGGAGGTATTGGTGGAGACTCTCCAGGACAGGTAAAGGGCCTAGGTATATCTATGCTGGCATGGTTAAACCTGAGAGCGTTAAGGTGGATCCTCCAAGCAATCCTCTGGAGGGGCTCTCCTTAATTAGGGAGGGTAGCGATATTATAATCAAATGCTCTGACTTCGAGAAGTTCTCAAACATATTTAAGGGTTATAGGGTTATTAGAGAGGTATAACACCTAGTATTTAACCTTTAACACTATGCTATCCCCTATGTTGACCCCTAGGGTCTCCATTGCATTACCTTGGTTAACGGCTATTTCAACGTAACCGAAGCTATTCTCGTATACTACCAGCTCCCTCGGTGGGACGCTTGAGAACGTAACACCTATGGGTACCTCGAAGGAGCCTTTCTCTGTTATAACTTCAACGTTTATAGCGTCACCCAGGTTTAGATCCTCGGGTTTACAGCTTAGAACTACATTACCAAACCTATCCACGTATACGATTTTAACTTCGTAAACACCATCCCCTCCTTTAACCTCGTGAACCTTTAACCTGGTAAGATCCCCTTCGCTTATAGGCTCCCCTAGATCCTCCAAGCTAAATCCCAGGCTCAGGAGAGCAGCTGCTGGAGCAAAGATATCCCTGCCGTGGAATGTATAGCTTAGAGTCCACGCACTAAGCTTACCCGGAAACCTACCTGACACCAATCTAGCTATCTTATCAAACCTAAGCTCGACACCCATCTTAAAACCCTCAGCTTCTATAGCTGGGTATAACAGGCCATTATCAGGTCCTACAAACACATACTCGCCCGCTACTACAGCTACAGGCTTTCTAGGACCCCCAACGCCTGGGTCAACAACACCTACTATGATAGAACCTCTAGGAAGCCACTTATAGGAAACCAGTATAACGTATGAGCCGGCCACAACATTATAACTTGGAACATTATGCTCTAAATCAACTATCTCAACGTCGGGTGCGAGTCCCTTAATAACAGCTCTAAGAACACCAACATAATGCCCCCCACCATAGTCGGTTACAAGGCCCACAAACCTCCCAGCCACTCTAACCACCCTCAACACAAGGCCCAAGCCACGGAGCCACCCTCCTGTAATCTCGTTTAAGCCTCAACTCCTCCCATCTATCCTTGAACCACCAGGGGACTCTGGGGTTTTTAACAACATCGTAGTAATCATAAGGCTTAAGGTCTAGGACCGGTGTTCCGCTCCAAGCATCTAACCCTTTAACCTTAACCTTAGGTTTCTCCAGAGAGAGGAGTTCAACCACGGTAATCCCTATAGGGTTAGGCCTAGGCGGGAACCTGGTAGCAAAAATTCCAACCTCCGGGTATCTCTCGACACTCCAAGGTTTAACTCTAAGTTTAACCTCCCTCTCCTCATG
Organism: Desulfurococcaceae archaeon; assembly: GCA_020833325.1. Lineage (GTDB taxonomy): Archaea > Thermoproteota > Thermoprotei_A > Sulfolobales > Acidilobaceae > DSZV01. Next base: position 5,116 of record JAJHQN010000047.1, read on the forward strand.
CATCCAATAGACGACTATTATGTGGGAGTATTCATCGAGGCCATCGAGGCCTTCAACGAACTCGTCGAAGACCCTAATCACGGAGACTATTTCATACCTCGATTTCGCGGCCCCACGCTCTCCCGGTCTATAAAGCCCCTCCTCTACAACACCTATAGGTTTAAAACATGCATGCACACCACAATCCAAGACCTAACACCGTCAATACTTTATCAGAAACCCGGGGTAAAGTATAACGTGGCTTATCCTCCTGTGTTTGAGAAGATAATGCACATAGATATATAGGTGCTATCACCATTGTACTATGTAGGTGTTTCTCCATGGACTTAGCTGAGGTTATTGGTAGAACTAGGTTTGTTGCTAATGTCGATGTCTGTGAGAGAGCTAAGCTTGTTGCTTTCAACTGGAATAAAACCGGTAAGTGGGATGTGTTCCTCTACAGAGCCGATGAGGGTTCCGTTGAGAAGGTTACTGAAGGCGTGGAATCTAGCCTCGACCCTGATATATCACCTGAGGGTGAAAGGTTGTTATATCATAGGGATAGGGATGGGAATGAGAGGTTTCAGGTTATAGTTAGGGATCTGGACTCGGGGAGGGAGGAGGATATAACGGGGGATCATAGATACTATCATATGAGTGCGAAGTTCAGTCCTGATGGTGAGAGGGTGGCTTTCACATCTAATAGGGGAGGGAGGCCTGCTCAGCTCCACGTCTACGAATGGGGATCCATTAGGGAGGTTACTGGGTGGAATGACCCTATTTTCTACTTTAACTGGATTAGTGGTAAGGAGCTCGTGTACGTCAAAGGTTTCTACGATACCGAGATTAGATTAGTTAATATCGAGGATGGTGTTGACAGGCTGCTCTTACACTTTGAGAAAGCTGAAACTTTCATTGGAGGTGTTGATGTGAAATCTAGGAGGGCTCTTTTCTACAGTAATGTTGATGAGTGGTTTGATATTGGAGAGCTTGAGGTTGATAGTGGTAGGTGGAGGTGGGTTTACAGGAGCTCTAGCGAAAAGTGGTTTCCAAGATACTTTGAGGATGGAGTTCTATTTATAGAGTACTCTGAGGGTAGGAACTGGCTTAGAATGCTATCTCATGGTGAGCTTAAGACGCTGGATTCAGGCGTCTCAGACCTAGATGTTGATGGCAGGATCTTAGCATATACTAGGACGACCTCAATTCAACCTAGCGCCTTGGTGGTTAACGGTAGGATTGTCGTTGACACTACTCCTGAGGAGCTCAAGGGGAAGCTTGTTGGAGTGGAGACTATCAAGTACGAGAGTTTCGATGGCAGGCTTATAGAGGCTATAGTCTACAAGCCTAGTAACTGGAACGGTAGTGCGGTTATACACATACACGGAGGACCTGATGCGCACGCTCTAGACTCGTGGAGCCCCGTAAGCCAGCTTCTAGCACTAAGAGGCTACATTGTTATACTACCAAACTACAGGGGTAGCACGGGGTATGGAAGATCATTCTTACATTTAAATGATAGAGACTTGGGAGGCGGGGATTTAGAGGATGTAGTTGAAGCAGCTAAACTAGCAAGGAGTATGGGTGCTAGGAGGGTTTACGCTCTAGGAGCATCCTACGGAGGCTATCTAACAGCACTAGCCCTAGTAAAGCACCCGGAGCTCTGGGATGGAGGGGTAGCAATAGTAGGATTCTACAACTGGTACACAGAATATGAGAGAGAGGCTGACTACCTAAAAATCTACGACACACAGAAAATGGATCCAAATCTCTTCTACGATAGATCCCCCATATTCCATGTGGAGAGGCTGAGAGCACCAATACTATTCATACACGGTGCAAACGACCCTAGATGTCCAGTAGAGGAGGTTAAACAAATGGCAGAAAAGCTAGCACAACTAAAGAGATATCACGAACTAGTAATATACCCGGACGAGGGTCACGCCATAAGAAAAGAAAATAATAAAATAGACATGTACAAGAGAATAATAGAGTTTCTACAAAAGTTAGAATATCAAAACATGTGAAGAGGCAGGAGGGATCACGGGAGGTGAATCATTAACAGCTTTTAGCTAAGGTAATTTATAGTAAGCTCCCTTATCTTAGGCTTCCCTTCTTCTAGCCGGTGCTCCATCCCTGTTACTCTAAACCATAGAGGATATCTCATATTAATTAAAGATCAACAATATATACGATTTAATATAAGATCTGACATTATTAATGCATAGTGGATCTCTATGGAGGGTTTACGAGTTGGCTGGGAGCAGCGGGTTAATAGGAGGGATTTCATTAAGCTACTCGGGGTCTCGGGGCTTGCAGGGGCTACCGTGGGTATTAGTATCCCGGTAGTTAAGTATATTATGCCATCAATCCCTAAAGCGCATCCTTACCCTATCACTAGGCTAGTTTGGAGTGATGGGAGGCCTGTTAGGGTTGACGAGTTGGAGGTCAACAAGAGGTATGTGTTCTTCTACCCTCTTAAGTCGACTCCATGTTTTCTCGTAAATCTTGGCGACTCTAACGGTGTCCCTGTTAGTGTGAAGGTTCAAGTGTATATAACAATGACGCCTCTCAATGAAGAACCTCTAGTTTTCAAGGTTAAAGAGGGGTCTGTGGAGTTAACTGTTCCAGGCTATGGCAGGTCTTATGTGGTAGAGGGGGTGGGTCCTCATAGGTCTATAGTAGCTTATAGTGCTGTATGTTAGCACTTCGGCTGCCCATATCCGGCTATAGACTTCCACCCACCCGGTAGATCCGTGCCCTTGGCTAGGTCGGAGGTCGTGGCTAGAGGGGGTGTCATATACTGTACATGTCACGGGGGGGCTTACGATCCATATCGTGGAGCTGCCGTTCTCCTAGCACCACCTCAGAGGCCGTTGCCATTTGTTAGACTTGAGGTGAGAGATGGCGAGCTGTGGGCTGTAGAGGTGGTGGGTGCCACAATTTTTGGTAAGTTCTGTAACACTTGTGCTGAGGAGGAAGAGCTGGTAGGCTCCGAGTCTGTTGTTAGGGAGGCCTAGCAGGAGGTGTTTGATTTGAGCTCCATAGCTAGGAGGGTGTACGAGCTCCTGGTAGATAGGGCTGGTTTGAATAAGTTGCCCTTTAGAAGCGTGCCCTATGGCTATGTTAGCCTTGAGTTCTGGCTTGGAGCTATAGTTGCCTCCGCCTTCGCCTGACTCGCTATATCAGGTATCCTCTTACTACTATACTACGATTACACCAACCCAGCTGAGGCTAATAGGAGGCTCTTGGAGACTAAGCCGTTCTTTAGAGCTATCCTGGTATCGCATCGTATTGCAGCTGAGATAATGATATTAGGTGCCATAGCACATCTTCTTAGAAACTTCCTTGTAGGAGCTTACGGGAAGCCCAGGGAGATCTTATGGATAGTGGGGGTTCTAGCGGGGTTCATTGCATTACACCATGTGTTAAAGGTGTTAAAGTGTTCTAGCGGGGATACCTAAACATTATTTTATAGGTTGGAGTTAATAGTGTACTCTCGGAGTTGGTGGATCTGGTGGTTTGCCGTGAGGGGGTCTATGCTGGAGTTTCTCGATGTTGTTGATGTGGAGAGGATTGATGGTACCCTATCTAGGGATTTTGAAGTTGCTAGGGTTATACGTGAGTGGCAGGGTAGGGGCCCTGTTATAGTCTACAGGGTGGAGGGGTGCCCCCAGGATTCTGCTTCGAACCTCGTAGATCTAAGGTTTAAACTTTACAAGGCTCTAGGTGTTGGAAGTGATGAGGAGGCTTACCTTAAGATACTTGACGCTATGAGTAGTCCTACTAGGCCCTCCGTAGTGGGAGCTCCAAGGCTTAGAGAGGCTGAGGGAGGGCTCATGGAGGTTCCCGCCGTTAGGTTTTACGAGAAGGAGGCTGGGCTCTACCTATCATCTGCTATCTTCATAGCGTGCTATGATGGTGTTTGTAATGCTAGTATCCATAGGGTTCTCGTGAAGGATAAGCGAGTAGGGGTTGTGAGGGTTGTACCTAGGCATTTATGGGAGCTCTACTTAAGGGCTAAGAGTAGGGGTCAAGATCTTCCAGTATCTGTTGTTATAGGTGTTCATCCTGCTATAATGGTTGCCGCTGCTTCAAGCCCAAGGTTCGGTGTTTTTGAAGTAGATGTTGCTTCTAAACTTCTGGGCAACCTCTGGGTTTACGAAAGCCCAATACACGGGAACCCTGTTCCTCTAGGGTCAGCTGTTGTAATAGAAGGCCTACTATCAAGGGATATGGCTGAGGAGGGCCCCTACCTTGATGTAATAGGAACTTATGATAGGGTTAGAAATCAGCCTGTGTTAAAAGTGTTAAAAGTATATCTTGATGTGAACGAGCTTACACACGTCATACTATCTGGTGGTTTAGAGGCTTCACTGTTAATAGGGTTCACAAGGGAGGCCGCTATATGGGAGGCTGTATCAAAGGTCGTAGCTAGAGTTCACAAGGTTAGACTTACCCCAGCTAGTGGAGGCTGGCTTCACGCCATAATATCTATAGATAAGAGGCATGAAGGAGATGCTAAGAACGCTATAATGGCAGCGTTCGCTGCACACCCAAGCCTTAAACATGTTATAGTAGTTGATAGCGATATAGATCCTGATGATCCTAGCCAGGTGGAGTGGGCTATAGCAACAAGGTTTCAGGCCGACGAGGATCTGGTCATAGTTAGGAATGTGCGAGGCTCAACACTAGATCCGAGTAGTAGAGATGGACTAACCGCTAAGATGGGTATTGATGCAACGAAACCCCTTAACGCTGGGATAGAGTATGAAAAACCAAGGATACCCTAGAATAGCTTAGAGGAGACAATCGTATTCCCCACGTTTCCACCTATATATTTAGATATTTTAATCTTGAAAATCTATAAGTAACAAGGAGGTGTAATCCTTGCCTGAACCATATCGAGCACTTGAGGTCAGATGGCATGGTAGAGGAGGTCAGGGTGCTGTTACAGCTTCTATTATCTTAGCTGAGGCTGCCAGCTATGAGGGTCTCTACTCTCAAGCTTTCCCTGAGTTCGGCCCTGAGAGGAGAGGGGCCCCGGTTAGAGCCTATACCCGCATCTCGCGAGCACCCATAAGATCTAGGTCCCCCATATTAAACCCAGATGTGGTTGTGGTCCTAGATTCAAGCCTTCCCCCATCACAGTTCATTCAAGGTCTTGCAAGTGATGGTTTTGTTGTTTTAAACTCGAAGTTCTCCGCTAGAGATGTTTCAGCTAAGCTCGGGGTTCCTAGGGTTGTCGTTGTCGACGCTACATCTATAGCTTTAAAGACGATAAAAGCTCCTATTGTTAACATAGCTATGCTAGGTGCCCTAGCTAGAGTAGTACGCTTAATATCGCTAGAGTCTCTTGCTAAGGCTACATTGAAAACCCTCTTCAACATTAAGTTTGAAGGCTCCTTGGATAGTCTTACCAAGACAGGTTTTCTAGGAGAGGCCGCTTTAGGTAATATAGAGGCTTTGATTGAAGCGTATAGGCTTGCAGAGGTGTTGGAGGGTTGAGCTGGAGGGAGCTCCCTATAGGTGGGATGGTAGTAGAGCCTGGAAATAGTATTGCTAGGAAGACAGGAGACTGGAGGGTGTTCAGACCTGTTATAAACCAGGATGTGTGTACACGTTGTCTTATATGCTGGATGTACTGCCCGGACGGTGTTATAAAGTTAGTAGACACACCTTATAGAACGTCGAAGGGGAGGGTTTGGAGTTTTACGTTGGAGATAGACTACGATTATTGTAAAGGTTGCGGTATATGTGCTGAGGAGTGCCCTGTTGACGCTATAAGTATGGTTGAGGAGGTGAAGTAGCAGGTGGAGGTACTCGAAGGCCCCGTGAGGCAGGTGAGAGTTGTTCTTAATTCCAACTATGCTGTAGCCTACGCTGTTAGAGACGTCGATGTAGATGTCATAGCAGCATACCCTATAACCCCTCAAACAGGAGTTGTAGAGAAGTTAGCTGAGATGGTAGCTAATGGGGAGTTAGAGGCTGAGATGATACATGTTGAGAGCGAGCACTCAGCCTTAAGCACTATAATAGGGGCTTCAGCTGCAGGAGCTAGAGTTTTCACTGCAACATCATCGCAGGGTTTAGAGTTTATGCACGAGGTTTTACACATAGCATCCGGGATGAGGTTACCTCTCGTTATGAGCGTTGCCACTAGGGCTGTATCAGCACCTATAAACATATGGTGTGACTATAGCGATCTAATGAATGTAAGAGATTCCTCGTGGATTACATTCATAGCGTCAACCGCCCAGGAGGTTTACGATACCATCATAGAAGCTTATATGGTAGCAGAGGACCCCAGAATACTACTTCCCGTTATTGTAGCTTACGATGGTTTCTGGATGAGCCATACATATGAGCCCCTCCACGTGGTCGCTGATAAACACTATGTTAGATCGCTAGTACCGAGAAGGGATAGGGTTAAACTTGACCCACTTAAACCAGTGACTATGGGTTCTCTTGTTGGACCCGATTGGTACTATGAGATTAAATACCAGCAGGTGGAGGCCATGAGGGAGGCCTACGATATCATCAGGGAGCGTGATAGAGATATGGGTAAAGTGTTAGGTAGGCGTTACGAGCCTGTCGAGGCCTACAATATTGATGATGCTGAGATAGCAATACTAACCTATGGTGGAATCTATGGATCTCTACTTGAGTCTGT
>JAJHQN010000114.1 GCA_020833325.1 Desulfurococcaceae archaeon
AGTAGCCCTAGACTTCGGGGAGGGCTTGTGGTGTTTTAGGGATGAGATAGGTAGGGTTACAAGGAGGTCTAGGTAGCATTTCACTAGACCTGGAGACCTTCAAGGTGTTCTGGAGCGAAGCAGCACTAGGGCTACTATGGCAAGCAGGCCCCTAAACCCCTACCCCTATGAGATTAAACCTCATAAGGTTTGATAGGGTGGATGTTAGATGCTGTGGGTTCCACCGCCTTATTTAGGGTTGTGGTTAGCTGTTCTACTGGGTGTGTGTTCTTGAGGGTTCTTGTTACAGGTGGTGTTGGGTTTATTGGATCCCACCTTGTTAGGGCTCTCGTCTCCAGGGGTTTTAGGGTTAGGGTTCTCGATGACCTCTCCCGTGGCTCTCTCGACTCTCTCAGGCCTGTCCTCGACGTTGTAGAGTTTGTTAGGGGTGATGTTAGGGATTCGTTTGCTGTCTCCAGCTCTGTTAGGGGTGTTGATGTTGTTGTCCACCTTGCTGCTTTGACTGACGCCTTTGAATCCATCGTTGACCCTCTCCTCTACGAGTCTGTTAACGTTAGGGGTACTGTTAACATCTGCGCTGCATCTAAGAACGTTAGCGTGCTTGTCTTCGCCTCATCCGCTGCAGTATACGGTGAGCCTGAGAGGCTCCCAGTGGGGGAGGATCACCCCTTGAACCCTGTGAACCCCTATGGTGCTAGTAAGGTTGCAGGTGAAGCCTATGTTAAAGCCTACTCTAGGGTGAATGGCTACAGGCCAGTCATACTGAGGATCTTCAACGCGTACGGCCCCGGTCAGACCAGGTCGTACGCTGGGGTCGTGGAGGAGTTTAAGAGGAGGATTAAGGCTGGGAAACCGCTGGTTATATACGGGGATGGGCTTCAAACGAGGGACTTCATACACGTATCAGATGTGGTTGAAGCCATCGTGAAGGCTGTGGAGGTTGAGGAAGCCCGGGGGGTGTACAATATCGGGAGTGGGAGGGCTGTAACGGTGAGGGAGCTAGCAGAGCTCATGGCAAGGATAGCTGGGAGGACTGTGGAGGTGAAACACGTTGAGCCAAGACCAGGGGATATAAGGATGTCGCAAGCAGACATAGCGAAGGCTGAGAGAGAGCTTAAATTCAAGCCGAGGATAGAGCTGGAGGAGGGTCTAAGAAAACTGCTAGAACAGGACAACGACATATGATAGAACGCTTAGACGAAGCCCACAACACCCATAAGTCGTAGGCTAAAAGCAACCCCACCATAATAGGGAACCCTTAACCCTTGGGGCACGTTCGAGGGGAGGTTACCCTAAGCACGTAATGGGCCTAAAACTTGGGGGTACAACTCCCAGAGAACATATAAAAACCTTGGATCAAGTAGCCTAGATAGGGGAGCTGGAGTTGCAAACAGTAGCGTCCACCTCACAACTCATACTAGCTAAGGTTCTCGACGAGATTATACAGAGAATTGCCAAGAAGGTGGCCGAGGGTAAGAAGTTGTCAGACCAGGAGATCATAATACTCTACATAGATCATATACTGAAAACCATGGAGTCAAGGTTTAACGAAGTAGATAGGAAGTTAGAAGAGATGATCAAGAGATTAGATGAGGTGAACAGGAGAATAGACGATATGAACAGGAGGATAGAGGGTACAAGCGAAAGAATAGATGACACGAAGGGGGACAATAATAAGAAGATGGAAGACTTAAAACATTACATAGATAAGAGGATAGAGGATACAAACAAGAGGATAGACGAGGTCTCAAAGAAGATAGACTCCCTCGAATCCAGAGTGAACATAGTCTACAACGAGGTTCTATCAATTAAAACCGATATCATCAAGATGATGAAGGAGTACATGGAGGAGAGGTACGGGAAACCGAAGGAGTAAAAGCTCCAAACCACACTTGAAGCCTACATAACCGCCATACAATTAAACCCCTTGATGTCCACATACTACGATCAAGCTTTGAAACACTATACCATCGCTCGAACCCCCACCCTGCATATGCTAAGGTAAGCTAATCCCAGAGTTTAGGGACTTCGACTCTTAACGACTTGTTGAGAGAGGTCGCCTTTAGCTGGACTTAAGACAACCTCGTGGAGTTACCTTAAGCTCTAACCGTGATAGGAGGACGGTTAGGTTACCGTAGGATCTAGAGGTGACTTGGGTGGAGCTCCGTTTAAAGGTGGGGTTCCCCATCTCCGGAGAGTGTGCTGTAGTAGTGTTGGGGCTTTACATCAGTAATTTCTAGGTGTGATAAGCAAAAGTTTAGTTTTACATATACCTCCTCACACATTAGTATCTATAGGTGGGGTGGGCTGGGTGGCCGTACATCCTACTTTAATTCTGTTAAGGGAGAGTGCTGAGATGCGCTCCATAGCCTCCTCATCTCTTACCGTGAAGGGTGTGGACGGTATGTTTGAGAGATTATCTAGGTTTGTAGGACGTAGGGAGCTGAGGAGGCTTGTGAAGGCTGTTGATACAGCTGTTAGATACGAGGTTTCACAAGCCCTTAGATCCG
>JAJHQN010000048.1 GCA_020833325.1 Desulfurococcaceae archaeon
CTCCGGAGTTCCTCACGGGCGCGCATAATCGCTTTGAGCTCAGGCCCGCCCGTTAGCCTGCTAAGCTCTCCTGCACCCAACTTCGAGAACGAGTTTAAAAGTGGTATACTTATAAACTTTAACCTTTATACCTCCCCGCCTGGAGAGGCGAGGCTTCAAGTTGTGAGGTCTACATCTATGTTATTCTGGAGTTATCTGGATTGTGGTATGATGGTTAGGGGATATGTGTGGTGACCTATACTAGAGTATTTAAAGTTGATCCTGTTAGGCCTGATGTTGATGTTATTAGGTATGCTGCTAGTGTTATAAGGGAGGGGGGTCTTGTTGCTTTTCCTACTGAGACTGTCTACGGTCTTGGTGCTAATGCTTTTGATGCTAGGGCTGTTGAGAGGATTTATGTTGTTAAGGGTAGGCCTATAGATAACCCGGTTATAGTTCATGTATGTGATCTTAGGCAGCTTGAGCTCGTCGCATCTAGGATTCCCGAGGATGCTTATAGGCTTGTTGAGAGGCTTTGGCCAGGTCCTCTAACCCTCCTCCTACCCAGGGGTCCTAGGATACCCTATGTTGTTACAGCTGGTCTTGAGACTGTTGCTGTTAGGATGCCAGCCCACCCTGTGGCGTTAGAGCTTATAAGGGAGGCTGGCGTCCCAGTGGCTGCTCCAAGTGCTAACCTCTCGGGCAAACCTAGCCCTACTAGGGGTGAGCATGTGGTTGAGGATCTATACTCTAGGGTTGAGGTTATACTTGATGCGGGTGAGACGCTTTACGGTGTTGAGTCAACCATAATTAACCTTTTATCAGAACCTCCAATGCTACTAAGGCCTGGAGCGTACCCTGTTGAGGATATAGAGAGGATTCTAGGTAAAAGTATTACTGTACCTGAGTTCGCTAGAGGTCTTGGTGAGGCTGAGAGGGCCCTAGCACCGGGGATGAGGCATAGGCATTATGCTCCAAACACACCCTTAGTCCTTGTTGAGGCCGATGACTACAGTGAGCTTCAAAGGCTTCTAGATGCTACGAGGAAGGTTGTCTTAGACCATAAGATGCGCGGTTTAAAAGTAGCTGTTCTTTCGTACACCGAGACTTACAGGTATTATGAGGGGGTAGCGGATAGGGTGCTCGTGATAGGATCTAGAGGTAATATCTATGAGGTTGCACGAAACCTCTTTGCAACACTAAGGGCTGTTGATAAACTTGGAGTAGACGTGGCTGTTGTGGAGGGTGTAGAGGAGAGGGGTTTAGGGTTAGCTGTCATGAATAGAGTTAGGAAAGCTTCCACAGTTAAAATTAAGGTCTAGCTCTCAAACCCGATCCCAGCACGTTCTCAACCTTAACCTTAAGCTCGCCTAGTGTTTTGAAGAATGAGGGCCCGTAGTGCGCTAGGCTATCAGGCTCTAGTATCACAAGCTTACCAGATTTAATAGCCTCAAGGGAGTCTAAACCTCTTTCTCTAAACCTCCTCAAAGCATAGCCTAAAAGGTCGTTAACACCGTAGGGGGCTTCAAAGACAACTACATCAGGGTTAAACTCGACCACACGCCCCACATCGGGGTTTACAAGCCACGTATCTCTTGTATCCGAGAATGGCGTTTCAACCCCAAGGTATTCGAGGGCGTCAACTATGTAAGTGTATGCCGCTGGGGCCACGGGGCCGCCGAGGTCTATCTCGTAGTAGAGTCTAACACCATCTAGAGCTCCTCTAAGCTTTGTAAATATACTCTCAAGATCCCAAGCCAGCCTCCTAGCATCTTTAAACCTGTTAACAACCATGCCAACCTTAACTATGTACTCTAGTATCCCCTGGGCGGTTAAGGGGAGGGGTATGGGGTATACAGTGTAACCTCTCTCTAGGAGCTCTCCAATTATCTTGAGCTGTGCCCCAGTGGTTACTAGGATTAAATCTGGGTTTAGGGGTTCAAGCTTACTGTACATTACCTTCCAGTAACTCCCAACTCTAGGCTTATCCCTAGCCTCCTCGGGCTTGTTACAGTAGAGGCTAACCCCCGCTATCCTATCCTTTAAACCTAGCATGTAGAGGGTTTCTGTTATCGCAGGCGCTAGGCTTACAATCCTCTTAGGCTCCTCAGGCACCTCAACATACCTATTCAAAACCTCAGAATACAGCTTTGCCACACCGCACACCGCTTATCCCTCGACGATTCAAGCCCAATAAATGCTTCTTCTGAATATGAAAACTGTAACAGCCCACATACTGGGTGGCTGGAGGCCTTAAGACCTTGGATACCGTATCCACGTTTAAGCCTCTTAGGAAAAGTTTTAAAAACACCAAGCTAACATTATAGTATCAAGGGTACACACATGGCTAAACTGTACTCTAGAGAGGCTTTAGAGGAGATCCTAAGGGCTTACAGGGAGTGGGAGGAGAACATATTACCACAATGGCTTTCCAGGATGCCTGAGAGGCAGGAGGAGTTCACTACTTTAAGCGGTATCCCAGTAAAACGCCTCTACACACCAGCTGATTTGAAGGACTACGATTACATGGAGAAGCTAGGTGTTCCAGGAGCCTATCCCTTCACCAGGGGTATACACGCTACGATGTACAGGGCTAGGCTATGGACTATGAGGATGTTCAGCGGCTACGGAGGCCCGGAGGAGACTAATGAGAGGCTTAAAATGCTTATTAAAGCTGGCGAGACAGGCTTAAGCTTAGCATTCGATAATCCAACCCTTGTAGGTGTAGACCCAGACGATCCTCTGGCTGAGGGTGCTGTGGGGGTTGTAGGTGTTAGTGTGCCGACCCTAGTTGATATGGAGATAGTATTCAGGGATATAAACTTAGGCGAGGTCACAACAAACATGACTATAAACCCCCCAGCACCAGTACTACTATCATTCTATGTTGCTGTAGCAGAGAAACAGGGGGTTAGCTATGATAGAATTGGGGGTACCACTCAAAACGACCCCCTGAAGGAGTTCATAGGGCAGAAGACCCATGTGTTCCCACCTGAGGCGGCTGTTAAGGTTGCAATGGATGTTATCGAGTGGAGCGTTAAGAACCTGCCTAAATGGAATCCCATTAGTATAAGTGGGTATCACATAAGAGAGGCTGGTGCTACAGCCGTGCAAGAGCTGGCGTTCACCCTAGCTGATGGGATTGAGTATGTGAGGCAACTTATAGCTAGGGGCCTAGATGTGGATGAGTTCGCCCCAAGGTTAAGCTTCTTCTTCGACTCCCACATAAACTTCTTCGAGGAGATAGCTAAGTTCAGAGCCGCCCGTAGGATGTGGGCTAGAATCATGAAGGAGTGGTTTGGGGCTAAGAAGCCTAGAAGTTGGTGGCTTAGATTCCACGTTCAAACAGCAGGGTGCTCCCTCTACCCACAACAACCATGGCTTAACATTGTTAGAACAGCTTTAGAGGCTTTAGCAGCAGTGCTAGGAGGGTGTCAGAGTCTTCACACTAACGCGTTCGACGAACCCTTCAGGGTTCCAAGTGAGTTTGCAGCAAAGATAGCTTTGAGGACGCAGCAGATCATAGCCTACGAGACGGGGGTAGCCGATGTTATAGACCCCCTGGCGGGTAGCTATTTCGTAGAGTGGCTTACAGATGAGATGGAGGAGAGGGCTTGGAGGTATATTGAGAGGATTGAGAGCTTAGGAGGTATGCTTGAAGCTGTTAAGAAAGGGTATCCGCAGAGGGAGGTTGAGGAGGCGGCTTATAGGTTCCAGAGGGAGGTTGAGGAGGGTAGGAGGTTTATAGTAGGTGTTAACATATTCAGAGAGGAGGATGTAGAGGAGGTTAGGAGGGTCCCACTCCTAGAGTTTAACCAGGAGGAGGTTGAGAGGAGGCAGAAGGAGAGAGTGAGGAAGGTTAGGTCTATGAGGGATGAGGCTAGGTGGAGGAGAGCTCTAGACGAGCTAAGAGGGGCTGCTGAGAGAGGCGATAACATAATGCCATATGTTCTAAACGCTGTTAAAGCCTATGCTACCATAGGGGAGATAATGGGGGTTTTAAAGGATGTCTATGGAACTTACGTTGAGCCGCCCTACTACTAGGAGGAAGGTTAAAGTCTTAGTGGCTAAGATAGGCTTAGACGGCCACGATAGAGGAGCTAAGGTTATAGCAAGGGCTCTTAGAGATGCAGGGTTCGAGGTCGTATACACGGGTTTACGCCAGACAGTTGACCAGGTTGTAGCTGCGGCTATACAGGAGGATGTGGACATAATAGGTGTTAACCAGCACGAGGGATCTCACGTATACATAGCTAGGAAGCTTTTAGAGAAGCTGAGAGAGTATGGGGCTGACGACATACCTGTAGTCATGGGTGGTAGTATACCTGTGGTCGACCTAGACGTTTTAAAGAACATAGGTGTTAGAGAGGTCTTCCTCCCCGGGACGCCTATCAACGAGATAGTTGATAAACTTCTACGTATAGCTGAGGAGAGGCGTTCTAGGAGGGAGGTTTAGATTCACATTTTAAAACCCAAACCCCCCTGACTTAACATGGGATATGAGAGGTAGTAGTGTGTGGTTACTAGAGACTACGTGTTAAACCTTATTGAGAAAGCTGGAAAGGGTGATAGGAGGGCTCTAGGGAGGCTACTCACCATTCTAGAGGATGTGAATAGTGAGACTGCATGGGTTGTAGAGTATCTAGCTAGTAGAAGTAGGGGAGCCCATGTGATAGGTATCACAGGCATGCCTGGAGCTGGTAAGAGTAGCCTTATATCGAGGGCTATAAGCGTTTTAAGGGGTAGAGGGTATAGAGTGGCGGTTATAACAATAGATCCAACGAGCCCTCTAAGCTCCGGTGCTATACTAGGTGATAGGCTTAGAATGCAGGAGCACGCTACAGATCCAGGTGTGTTCATCAGGAGTGTTACCACAGCAGGGCTCCTGGGAGGTCTTAGCCTCTCAGCTCTATCTATGATAGAGGCTTTCGATGCTCTAGGCTACGATAAGGTTATAGTGGAGACTGTTGGTGTAGGTCAGAGTGAAACACAGGTTATGAACGTTGCTGATACAATAGTAGTTGTAACCATGCCCGGAGCAGGTGACGATGTGCAAGCTCTTAAAGCCGGGGTTTTCGAGATAGGGGATATATATGTTGTAAATAAAAGCGATAGACCGGAAGCATCTAAAACATACGAGTACATGTTGTTCGTGGCGGAGAAAGGGGAGATAGGTAGAGGTGGAGCCTGGAGACCACCTGTTATAAAAACCAGCTCTACTCTAGGCATGGGGATTAGGGAGTTCGTGGAGGCTCTCGAAAAACACCTAGAGTACCTTAAAGGTAGTGGGGAGAAGGAGCTAAGGCTCTCCTCTAGGAGGAAGATGCTCGTAAAGCTACTAGCTGAGAAGATAGTAGTAGACTCTCTAAACACCATAGCTGAGGCTGAGCTATCAAAACTACAAGGTAACGTAGAGGGCTTCTACGAGAAAGCACTAGAGATAGCTAGAGCTACGGGGGAGAAGCTTGTAAACCTAAGGATTCAATAGGGGTATGGCTGTAGTGAATTAACCCAGAATAGGGCAGGCCGGCTCTACGGTAATACCGTGAGGGGGTTTGAGCACCGAGAACCCGAGGGCCGCTAATGTTAGAAGCTGCATACAAGCCAAGTTCTACGGAGTTTACACACTATTAAAACTTAGAGCTATCAAAGTATACGGTATTAAACTAGAAGACCTACTAGCAGGGAAGCACCTAGAGGTAGTCAAAGTAATAGAAAACCTTATAGGAGATCGTGAGACGCTAACACTAATACTCAGAGAATGCCTAGAGGAGAAATGCCTAGAGGAGAGAGCAGAGGTAGCCCGTAGAATAGAGAAGCAAACCCCAACACATCATATCTCCGAGGCCGCCCCTCACCCAAACATATTCTTAGGCGGCTTACAACTGGAAACCTCATCTCTTTAAGGTCGTGGCGAGGGTGAAAAGGAAGTTTAAAGCTCGCTTAGACAACTGACCTCTTAGAGCGAAGGGATACGGTGAACCCCTGTGGTGTGCAAAGGAACATAGATGATAGTCGAGAGACGAGCGGAAGCTCCGGAGCCTCCATGATGTCGGGTGATGGGATGCTAGGTCTCTTTGCCTCCTCTAGTGGGGTTTCTTCCTTGTGATACAATGTTTACTATTGTTTTCACAATGGCTATGAAGGTTATCGTTGAGATTAGCGAGCTTACTAGAGGTCCTATGAAGTTCATGGATATGTAGCCTAGGTCTCCGTAGACTATTGAGGCTTGTAGTTGTAGAAGTCTGTAGTCGATGAGGAAGAGGAGTGTGGGGGCTATTAGGAATAAGCCTGTGTTTACTAAGGTGTATGAGGTGAATATAGCCTCTATCAACCTAGCTTCTCTGATTCTTAGCTGTAGTAGGAGTGGGTATAGGGGTAGGTAGAACTGCTCGTGGACTACCTTGCTGAATGCTAGGAAGTGGAGGAGTGTGAGAGCGGATCCTCTCATTATATCGACCTCGTTTCTAGCTAGGTAGGCTAGGATCGCTAGGTAGACTGCCACCGCTACTATGGTATGGCATATTGATATGATTGACGTTAATGTTATGTTCTCAGCTACACTTAGCATTCTCAACGGTGTTAACCCACTAGGTTGTCTTAGGAGGTGGAATAAAAGTACAGTATATGTGAAGGACTGGGGGTCTAAGATCATGTATGCTAGTGTGGGAACCTGGCTTACAGCGAAACCTAGTGTGAATGAGGTTAGAGCATTCAACCCCCTCCTCTTCAAGCCTATCATGAACACTGGGAGTGCTAGTAGAGGGTATAGCTTCATCAGGCTGAAGCCGTAGGCTAAACCTGATAACATGTACCTACCCCTCTCAGCTAGCATTATGGATGCTAGTAGGGATAACGCTACCAGGGAATCGAACATCCCCCAGACCCCTGTTATGAGGATAACGTAGGGGCTTAGGGCGTAGATAGTAGCGAGTCTCAGGCTACGTCTCCCCAGGATATAGACTATGATGGAATCAGCTATAATCATGGGGGCTTTAATCAGGGTCATGAAGAGGAACGTGTCTTTAGATAGGTAGAATTTAGGCTCGTAGAGTAACCCTACACCTACCACCATCTCGCCAATCTTTATGGGCTGAGGATCTCCCCCCAAGGCTAGGTAGAGGGTGTAGAAAGGGATTAGAATTAAAGTTATGTGTGGTGGGTAGGCGAAGCCCTCGTAGAATAAGGGCTGCCCCGTCGACTCGCTAACCTTCCTACTGAGGCTGTAGACTAGCGTGTACACATTCTCTCCTTTCAACGTGTAGTATAAGGTCTCCTGTAACGTCTTAATATCCCATAGGTGGCCGAAGAAGGGGGCTACGAGGAGTCTTAGTGTAGCAGCCACCAAGGCGATCTTCAAAGCTTTCTCCAAACAATCCACCCTAGGGAGACTGCTATGAGCGCGACTACGGGGAGTAGTAGTTGTACGAATCTATGGTTGAGCGCGCTCGATACAGTATGTATAACAGGGCTTACCCTAACAGGCTCCACATAACCTCTAATAACAACCTCCACGTGATCTCCTCTAAACTCCACTGCTATAGTGGTAACACCTTCCAAGTCCTCTATAACGCTAACTTTAACAGCCCTCGAAAACTCTAAGGAGCCCCCGCCTATACCGGTAAGCCTATTATAGAAGGTGAAGTTAAGTCTGCTAATATCGTTGAACTCCACGCTCTTACCCTCTAGCTCTCTTAAGCTAACCTGGTTAATGTGGGTGTAGTTCTTACCTTTAAACACTATTCTAAACACCAGCTCGTTCTTAGATCTGAACCCTAACACTATGGATTCGTTGAACGCTACTACGTACTTAGTAACGTTGAAACCATCGAATACATAGTCTACGAAGAGGGTGTTGTTGAGAGTCTTTGTTTTAACGTCCCTCGCTTCGTAGAAGAAGCTGAAGCCTTCAACAGTGCTCTCCCTATCATCAACATCTAGGAGTAGGATAGGCCTGTAGGAGCTGTTGGGCATGTAGACGTATACTCTAGGCTTACCCATACCCTCTGGGAGGCCTGTGAATCTAACTTCTAAACGCTCACTCCTATAATAGTATGCTCCAGTATCAAACCCAATCCACCCTCTTGAGGCTATAAGCCCTCCTAGTAGTGGGGTCAGGGATAGTAGTAGTATGTATAGTGAGATGATCGTATAAGCGATCTTATTATTCAAACCTCCACACCTTCACCTACAGATCTTCTTGTAACCTTCTAACTATATCCTCCAACTTAAATTTAAATCTTTCATCGGCATCGAGCACCTTGAAAATGTTAAGAGGTGTTATGGAGATGTACCCGTTTAAGACAGCCCACACATCAGTTCCATACTCTCTATCCCAGTACCTTTCCTCCATGGAATCTCTTAACACCTCTATCACTTCACCTTCAATCTTAAACTTAGTCCTATAAGTGTTTAAAGCAGGCCTCGTTACAATAACCCCTTGTGGCTTTAAAGGCACGTTAACATTCAACAACCAAGGCTTGCTTGAAGCGCCCTCTATCAAAGAGTATGCTAGGATAGAGGCTACCCTAGCTGCGATCCTGTAATCTCCACTACTAGCAGAGCCATCGTGAGCTAGGCTTACAGCTATAGCTGGGATGCCGTGGAGGTAGGCTTCAAGGGCTGCACCCACAGTACCGCTGGTTAGTATATCCTCTAAGCCTAGATTAGGGCCTGAGTTAACACCTGAAACCACTATGCTAGGCTTCTCCTCTAACAAGAGCCTTAAGGCTATTAAAACAGACTCAGCTGGGGTGGCGTTAAGAGCCCAGCACCCCATAGCACCATTAACATCAACTTTTTTAAACCAAATCCTACCATCCCTACCGAACCTGTAGAAGCTTACAGTCTTACTCATACCACTCATCTGGTAAGCTGGTGTAATAACGTAAACCTTAAAACCCGATGATGAGAGCTCCTCTACTAAAACCCTTAAACCAACACTATCAACACCATCATCGTTAACAGCTAAAACCGTGACCACAAGGGATCACCTTCTAGGTTTAGAGCTAAGCTAATTTCAAATCCAAGTGCCCGCTAGAGTTAATTAAACTAGCCCTATAAAAGGTTTAACAACGGATTTTAAGATTTGAGGGGTTTAACTATGAATGGTGCATTGCCGGAGGATGTGGTCTTAAAGGCTATAGACTACGCCATCTCTAGAGGTGCTAGGCTCGCTATTGCAAGATTCCATGAGAGGAGGCGGGAGCTCATAGTCTTTGATGGTGGAGCTCTTAGAGAGTACGCTTTCAGCGTTAGCTCAGGCGTTGGTGTTGAGGTTTACAGTAACGGTAGAGGCTACTCTTTCACAACATCACTAAGCTGGGATGCTGTAAGAAGGGCTGTTGATACCGCTCTAGAGCTTTCAAAAGCTCAAGGTCGTCCAGTGGAGTTCTCTAGCGGTGGTAGCGGTCTCCTAAGCTATAGGAGCTCCTACAAGGTCAACCCATTTACCGTAGCTCCAGAGGATAAGATCAGGGTTATCGAGGAGGTTAACAAGGAGGCTCTTAGGCTTGAGGGTATAGCTTCATCTGTAACCAGGATGGCTTTCGAGTCAGACTACAGGCTTGTAGCTACAAGTGAGGGGTTTAGAGGTGAGTCTGAGGTTATGCTCTCTGGTTTAGCTCATAGCGTAGTAGCTAGACAAGCTGGTGTCATGGAGAGGGTTGGTGATATGAGGACATTCGAAGGCGGGTTTGAGCATATAGAGTCTGTGGACTGGCTCGGGTTCTCCGATGAGGTTAACAAGCTCGCCTTGAAAGTTGTCAGCTCCAAAACCCCCACTCCAGGGTCCTATAGAGCTATAGTTGATAACGAGCTCGTAGGCGTTGTAATACATGAGGCTTTAGGGCATGCTAGTGAGGGTGATCACGTTGTCTCAGGGACCTCCGTCATAGCTGGCATGGCCGGCTCCAGGGTTGCCGGGGAGCATGTAACCATAGTTGATAATGGTTTGGTTGAAGGAGGTTACCCCGTTGTATTCGATGATGAGGGGTCGGCTAAGGTTGAGACAGTGGTGGTGGATAGAGGGGTCTTGAAGGGTTACCTTACGAGTAGAGTTGTAGCGGGGAAGCTTGGGTTAAAGCCAAGTGGTAATGCTAGAGCTGAAGGCTACGATAACGTGCCTTTGGTGAGGCAGACTAACTTCTACATAAAACCAGGTGATTGGAGGGTTGAGGAGCTCTTCGAAGGCTTCACAGGGCTCTATATAAGGGGTAAGGGTATGGTTGGTGGAGGTCAAGTTGATCCAGGTAACGGGATGTTCTCCTTCAACGCAGGCCCCTCCTACGTTGTTAGAAATGGTGAGATCATTGAGATGGTGAGAGGGGTGTTAATGGCTGGTAGTATCCTAGAGTTCCTCAGGGGCGTTGAGGCTGTAGCTAGAGATCTAAAGGTTGAGACAAGCGTCTTCGGAGGTTGCGGTAAGGATGGGCAGCTAGCTAGGGTCGGCCTCGGAGGCCCCCATGTTAGGGTTAGCAGGGTGATCGTAGGTGGAGTTTAGAGCTAGGGATGTAGCTTTTGAAGCTGTTAGGGAGGCTTTGAAACTCGGGGTTAGCGAGGTTGAAGCCATAGCTGTTTGGAGGAGACCTCTAACAATAGACATTGTTAGAGGAGAGGTTAACGTAGCTAGGAGTGGTGAGGGGCTAGCCCTAGGGGTTAGAGTTGCTATTGGTAGAAGGGTTGCTGTGGGAGGTGGCTCTGTTAGAGCTCCAGGCGATGTCAAGTCCATTGTTGAAGCTGTGGTTAGGATAGCTAGAGCTTCTAGAGAAGACCCTAACTGGAGAGGGCTACCTGAGAGGATATCAGCGTCTAGTGCTAAAAGCTCCTACGATGCTAGGCTTGAGAAGCTAGATGTAGGGGGTCTAGTGAAGGAGATGTTAGAAGTATCTAGGGGGCCGAGCGGGGGCGGCCTTGAGGTTGCAGGGCTCCAGCTCTACGCTGTTATCTCGGAGAGAGCCTTATCGAATACATCGCTCGACGTCCTAGAGGAGAGGTCTAGTAGGGTTAGCGGCTACGTTGAGGTTAAAGCTGTTGAGAGCGGGGTGCAATCAATATGTAGAGAGTACCATATGGGCTATAGCCTTGGTGAGTTTAAATTCGAGGACCTGCTTGAGAATGCCTCCCGGAGAGCCCTAAGGGGTCTTAGGACTGTTAGTGTTGAGCCTGGTAGGTATACTGTTGTGCTCTCACCCAAGGTTACAGCAGGTGTAGTCAACGCCATCCTATCACCAGCAGTTACAGCTGATAACGTGCAGAGGGGTAGATCGCCTCTAGCTGGTAAGCTTAACAACATGGTGTTAGGAGAGGATGTAACTATCACGGACGACCCGACGAGAGAGGGGTTGTACTCCACAACATCATTCGACGACGAGGGTGTGGCTACGAGGGCTAAGACTATAACCAGGAAGGGTGTCCTAGAAACTTTCCTCTACGACACGTACACAGCTAGGATTGAAGGCAGAGAGTCTACGGGTAACGCTGCTAGACCAGGAGTCACCGTAGCCCCTAGACCAGCACCCCTAAACCTGATAATGGAGGGGGGCTCGGAGAGCTTCGATAGCCTGCTGTCGAGCGTTAGAAGGGGGCTTGTGGTATACGAGACCATAGGAGAGTGGCTATCAAACCCTGTGAGCGGGCATTTAAACGCGACAGTAACATACGGGGAGCTCATAGA
>JAJHQN010000002.1 GCA_020833325.1 Desulfurococcaceae archaeon
AGATAGCGAGAAGCCTGGGAGTCGAGGTTAGGGATCCGAGGAAGGGTAAAATTCTAGAGAAGATCTTCGAGAGGCTAGTAGTACCCAGCATAGTCAACCCAACGTTCGTAACACTATTCCCAAGAGACATATCACCCCTAGCTAGACCCTATAGAGGAGACCCAGACTATGCTGAAAGATTCGAGCTCTACATAGCAGGGCTTGAAATAGCAAATGGGTACTCAGAGCTCAACAACCCCCTCCTCCAATACAGTCTATTCAAGGAGGAGGAGGAGCTAAGGAGGATAGCGGGGCTCGATGTAGAAGCACACCCAATGGATAGAGACTACATAAGAGCCTTAGAGTACGGAATGCCCCCTACAGGCGGAGTTGGCATAGGGTTATACAGGCTTATAATGATCCTCTCAGGACTACCCTCCATAAAAGATGTAATACCCTTCACAATAACATCCCAAGAGGACATAGAACTAGTTGTGGAAAAGCACCTAGAACAGCTTGGAAGAAACCCGAACTCAATCCAAGGATAGATGTAATCCTTAAAACCACCACTATAACCAGGTTACCTAGAGCTCCTAGGGGGATAACTAGGTCTTAGAAGATTCTGAGAACCCGAGTTTGAATTCTCTAAGAGTTCTAAGAGCTAAGCATAGTAACCTTAGGAGATCCCATCTCTTGCTAGCCATATTCGAAGCGCAAAACCCTATTTAGGCAATCCTAGCTTTAAACCCCTAGAGGTAACCTTGAGTTTTGGAGGTTGAGCATGCCTATAGGTGGGAGTAAGTCTGAGAAGCTTAAGTATAGGATCTTGGTTGTTGAAGCTTTAAGGGCTGCACGTAGGCTTCTCCCCTATTCTTATAGGCAGCTTGCTAGAGAGATTGGCTTTGATGAAACTCTACTTGCTCGCTACTCATCCGGCCTCTCAGTCCCTAGTTACGAGCAGGCTATTGAGCTTATGAAAGCTTTAAGGAGGGTTCTAGATCCCGCTAAGCTTACCTTGAATCGTGCAAGCGAGTTTAAGGGTCTCCTCGACTTAACACCTATCCTATCAGACCCCTACATGTTGAAGGTCCTAGCTATAGAGTTCTACGAGAGGTTTAAGGATAGGGAGGTTAACAAGATACTCGTCCCTGAAACCTCGGGTATAACCTTAGCTACAGCTATAGCTATAACATTTGATGCTACACTTGTTGTGGCTAGGAGGAGTAAGGATAACCCTGTTATGGAGTATATCGAGGAGCATGTCGTGGAGCCTCCTACGGTGAAGAACATATTCTACGTGCCTAAGGGGAGCTTGAGGGGTAGCGATAGGGTGCTCATAGTAGATGATATTGTTCAAACAGGATTAACTCTTACTGTTATGAAGAGGTTTATTGATAGAGCAGGGGCGAAGCTACAGGGTGTGGCTGCAATTGTAGTTATAGGTGAGGAGTGGAGGAGGAGGGTTGATATTAATAGTGTGGAGGCCATCATTAGGATATCGAAGGCCTAGTCGTTGATCTACGCAAATCAATAACCCTATGGAAGGCTAATTACGGAATAGCATATAGGCTTGACTCTTTTGATTTAAAACTCGGTGTGTAAGGGTGGAGAGGAGAGAGTTTCTCAAACTAGCTGGTGTAGGCATAGCAGGGCTCCTCTTAGGCTTTGGAACAGGCTACTATACCCGAACCCCCCAGCTAGTTGAACGCGAGGTCCCTAGGAGGCTTAAAACACTCTGGATATACGTGGGCCCCATAGCTGATATAGGGTGGACTGCTGCACACCATGAGGGTAGAGGTTATGTTGAGACTAGATTCGGTGGCTTAGTTGAGACAAAGTTCATAGAGAAGGTTAGCGAGGCCGAGGCTAGGAAGGTTATTGAAAGCGAGTTAACAAGGGAGAGGTATGATGCTGTATTCGCTACAAGCTACGGGTTTAAGGATGCCGTTAAAGAGCTAGCTAGGGACTTCAAAGATGTTAAATTCTACCATTGTAGTGGCGAGTTCGAAGCGTTCCAGGATCTACCTAATGTTACAACGTATTTTGCAGAGTTCTACCAACTATACTACCTAAACGGTGTAGCCGCGGGAGCTGTAACAGAGTCTTGTAAGGTTGGCTACGTACCAGCATTCCTAATACCTGAGGTTGTCAGGCATATAAACGCCTATGCTCTAGGGGCTGTCCACGGAGCCAAGCTCATGGGTAAGTGTGGTGATGGAGAGAGGTTGGAGATCTACTCAACCTCCCCTCTGAAAAGCTGGTTCGCCCCCGATGCTGCGGCTGCTAGTGCTAGACACCTGGTTACAAGGTATAATGTTGATGTGATAGCTTTCACAGAGGATACAACATCCGTTCTCGATGTAGCTGAGGAATACCATACTAAGGGGGTTAAAGTCTACAGCTTCAGCCACTATAGTAACATGTACGAGTACTACAAGAAGATAGGTAAAACACTGAAATCCCATCTTACAGGACAGGTGGCAAACTGGGGTCCTATATACGAGTACCTGCTAGCAAGGTTAATGGCAGGCGTCTTCGTTAAAGAAGACATCTGGACTAGGATAGGCGACTTCACACCCTTCAGGTGGAGGCTCCCAGTCGAAAGATCCACTGCTGGACAAAGCGAGGGCACAGTCTATCTAGCACCGTTGAACACGGAGGTCATACCAGCAAAGGCTTTGGCTGAGATTAAGAGGATTTACGAGGATATGAAGGAGATGGCGTTCGAGCCATTCACAGGCCCTATTAGAGGTTACAAGATAGACTTCGACGGTAGACCTCAGGAGGAGCCTAAGCTTAAGGTGGAACCCGGCTATAGACTTGGTAGGAGTGAGCTCTGGTACATGGATTGGTTCTACGAGAAGATAATATCGCCAGCTTAAACAAGCCTGTCAGGGAGGTAAAGGGGCCGGGTTTATGAACACATTTTTATCCATTAGGGATGTAAGGGTTGTCTACCCAGGGGGCGTCATAGCTAACGACGATGTCAGCCTTGACATCCGTAGAGGTGAGGTTTTAGCACTCCTAGGAGAGAATGGTGCTGGTAAGACAACGTTAATCAGAGTAGTGGCGGGTCTCGTTAAGCCTGTCAAGGGGGAGCTGGTGTTAGATGGTGTGAGGTTTAAACCCTCGAGTTACAGGGATGCGTTGAGAAACGGTATATACATGGTTCCTCAGATGCCTCAGTTCTTCGACGGCCTCACAGTCCTAGAGGATATAATGTTAACTCTAAGACTAGCAGGTAGAAGTATTAATAGGGGGAGGCTTGAGGCGAGGATAGCGGATCTAGAGGGTCTACTGGGGTTTAAGGTTAACCTGAGCTCTCACTGCTGGTCACTATCGATAGGGGAGAAGCAGAGGGTGGAGTTACTTAAAGCACTACTCTTAGACTCTAAGATGCTCATGTTAGACGAGCCTACAACCCATATGACCCCCCATGAATTCAATTCATTTAAGGGTCTACTAAGGGGTTTAGCTGGTGAAGGTAGATCGGTTGTGTTTGTAACACATAAGGTGTACGAGGCCTTAAGTGTAGCTGATAGAGTAGCTGTTATGAGGAAAGGTAGGATTGTAGGAGTGTTCCAGGCGGGGGAGGTCTCAGAGGATATACTGGTTAAGTACATGTTCGGTGAGAATGGATATCATAGAGTGTTTACACCCAAAAACTACAAGGAGCCAGTCCACGTCAAGGGGGAGCCTGTACTCGAGGTCCTAGACTTGTGGGTTAAAGGGCCCTACGGTCAGATAGCAGTTAAAGGTGTAAGTATGATTGTTAGGAAGGGCGAGGTTGTAGGTGTTGCCGGTATAACGGGTAACGGTCAGAGGGAACTATTCGAGGCCATAATTGGTTTAAGGAAGCCTATTAAGGGTAGGGTAGTTCTTAACGGGGAGGATGTAACGGGGAGGGATCCAGCTTATAGGATTAGGAAGGGAGTTGCTGTTATACCTGAGGAGAGAGTTGGTTGGGGTCTAGCCTCCGGACTCACTGTTGTTGAGAATATCGCATTCTCACTTATCCCAGTAAACTCTAGTATAGGGCGTTTCATAGTAGACTGGAGGAAGGCTAGAGAGGTGGCAGAAGAGGTTGTAGCTATGATAGATGTTAAGGTTCACGATCTCAGCGCAACTATAGACTCTCTAAGCGGTGGTAATATGCAAAGACTTATGATTGCAAGGGAGCTCTACAAAAGACCTATACTCATAGTAGCTATGAACCCTACTGGTGGCTTGGACCTCCAAACATCCAAGATTGTTAGAGGGATGGTAGTAGGTAGCTCTAAGGCTTCAGCAGTACTAGTTATTTCAGAGGATTTAGAGGAGCTCCTGGAGATCTCGGATAGGATTTACGTTATGAGCGATGGAGTGGTAAAAGGAGTTTTTGAGAAGCCCTTCAACGCGGATTACATAATTAGAGCCATGGTTGGCTAGCGGTTGAACCCCATGCTAGCATCTAGACCTAGCCTTAGACCACTAGTTGGTGTCACAATAGGACTTATAGCTGGGTTCGCCTTAGCCCTAATCTTAGGCTCGATTAGCCCAGCTGGCTTCAAAGGCATGGCCAGCTCGTTGGTATGGGTTTACACCAGCCCGGCACCACTCATCTTCACGCTAACACTATTAGGCCCTATCGCCTGTGCAGCCGTAGGCCTCACCCTAGCCTATAGGGCTAGGTTTATAACTATAGGGTCTGAGGGTCAGATACTCCTAGGTTCTATTGTAACCCTATGGCTTATAGAGTATTCAGACTTAAACCTCCACCCCACTATAGCGATCCCCACATCCATAGTATTAGGAGGTTTCGCGGGAGCATTTCTAGGCTTCGTGGTAGGCCTCCTAAGGGTTTACGTTAATGCTAACGAGATACTTGTAAGCCTTATGTTAAACTATGTCATCCTATACATTTTAAACCACCTAGCCTCAGGGCCCTGGAGGGTTGGACCATTTGCTATAACCAGGAGTGTTGGTGAAGAGTACAGGCTCGGCCCCCTCGCAATAGTCGTTACAACTGTTTCACTAACACTACTATGCTGGGTTCTACTTACCCGAAGCAAGTTCGGCCTCGCAATTAAAGTCTACGGGAGAGCTCCTAGGGTTGCTGAGACGTACGGTTTAAACTCGAAGACCATAGTATTGGCGGTAGCAATGCTATCCGGGTTCACCTCAGGGGTTGGAGGAGTTCTTATGATGCTTGGTTTCCAACACAACCTATCACCCATGAGTGTTAGCCCAGGCTATGGCTACATGGGGGTTCTAGTATCGTGGCTTTCAGCTAACAACCCCCTAGTAGCACTTCTAGCATCATGGTTCTTCTCCTCAATCCTAGTCCTCGGTAGATCCCTCCAGGCTAGCGGCCTACCCATAGGCTATGTCCTAGCAATACAATCGATAATAGTCCTCTCAGTAATGATAGCTAGGAGGCTCACGAGTAGGTGAAGGGTTGTTGGTTGTAGTAGATTACATGTCTATAGCTTTTATAACGAGCATCCCAATAATACTAGCAGCCCTAGGGGAGGTGCTTGTAGAGAGAAGTGGAAGGGTTAATCTTGGAGTTGAGGGTATGATGGCTTTCTCAGCATCTATAAGTGTAGCAGTATCAACGCTAACCGGGTCACCACTCATAGGACTTATAGCGGGGGGCATGGCAGGTGTAATTCTATCAACAGTTTACACCTTAACTGTGATAGGGTTGAAGCTAGACCAGATAGTGGTGGGGCTGATAATATCATTAGCAGGTCTAGGCCTAGCAGATCTGATTTCAAGCGCAGGATATAGGGTGGGGTACAACATCCCCCATGGCTCAACGCTACACAACACGTTAATCGTCATAACAATAGTACTACCACCAATACTCTGGCTAATACTATACAGGACACCGCAGGGGGTGGAGTTGAGAGCCGTAGGATACGATGAGCACGTAGCAAGAGAGAGGGGGTTAAGGGTAGACCTCATAAGAGCGGTAACAGTAACCATCGGAGGGCTCACAGCAGGGATAGCGGGAGCATACATGGCATTAGTACTATACAATGGAAGGTACTTCTCAGGAATAACAGGAGGATGGGGATGGCTAGCGATAGGATCAGTAATCCTAGGATACTGGCACCCAATAGGAGTAGCGGTAGCAGCATATACAATAGGTATACTGTTAACAACAAAACCACTACTAACATCAGAACTAGGCCTGCCACCAACCCTAGTAACAATAACACCATACATAGCGGTGATAATAGCATTAACCCTAGTAACAATAATATCTAGGAGAAAGCCAAGCCTAATACCGCCAAAACCACTATAAAACAGATCAAATTAAAGATTTAATCTAAACCTCAATATTAGAATTTATGCTTTTAAATAACCTTGAGATGGTAGGTTATGTCCTCGATATTTAAGTTAAAAACTATTGCCTTGCTAGTGGTAGGACTTATTATTGGTGGCATTGTAGGGTGATTCGCGGCATCATCCCTAGCACAGCCTCCAGCTGGTGCGGTAAAGACATTCTATGTTCTCGAAACCGAGTGGGCTTTCGCTCTATATGATAGTGGGTTTAAGAGGGTGGATAAGATTGAGGTTAATAGAGGTGATAGGGTTCAATTGATATTTGTACCAAAGCCGTTTATGCCTCATGAGCTTTACGAGGAGTTGGAGCACGAGTTTATAGAGAAGGCTATCAAGGCTGGGTTACTTAAGAGTAAGGATGAGTTTGAGGAGCACGAGGAGGAGGCGGAGAAGACTCTTGCTAAGGAGGTTTATGGTGTAAAGTTTATACCTCACGGTTTAGCTATTAGAGGTTACTAGGATAGGGTTAACGTAGTCTCTGATGGGAAGCTTGTTATCGTTACATTTACAGCTGATAAGGTTGGCGAGTTTGATATCTACTGTAGCCAGTTCTGTGAATGGGGCCATGCTTTTATGAAGCTTGATAAAGCTTTTGTCGTTAAAGGGTAATAGTGCTTAGACTTTTAGTATATCACCTGTTTTTACATTCACTACCTTAACTATATCCCCTCTATAGGCTATCGATGCTCCTAGTTGTTTTTCAATGTGTGGGTTTAGATTTGCGTCGAGGAACCCTTCTGCTATTAGTAACCTGTAGTTTATAGTTGTTCTATCGTAGCTTGTCACTATGGCTACATAGCTTATCCCGGCTTTCTCTAGTAGCTCTCCTCTCTCAATAGCCTTCTCTACAACCTTATCTAGATCTCTTAGGAGCTCCAGGGTTAGCCCTGTTGCTCTTACAACTACAACACCTCCACGATCACCTCTAACTAGGTATACTCTCACAAGGCCATCCTTAGGGTGTAGTGTGAGCTCGATCGTGATATCACTATAGTTGCACCTGAACTTGCTGCAGAGGATCCTAGCTACGTCAGCTAGAAGCTCTATAAAGGCAAGGTTGTGGCCGTAGAGGTTCCAACAGTAGCCTTCAACCTCGCCTAGGGACTCCGTGTACGAGAGTTCTACAACCGGGGTCTCGTAGCAATAAGGGCACTTATCCCGAACACTGGCCTTGGAGTAAATCCTACCACACCTAGGACACCTAACAAGGCCAGCCTCGTTAACCACACTATGGACAAGGTAACTCCTACAATTATCGAGAACACCCCTATAGTAATCCCTACTCCTAACAACCTCGCCTACAACATCCTCAGACATCAAACCCCACCTGAGAAGCCTCCTCAACAACCACACACTTCAAAGCCACCGAAACACTAGAACAACAGCTAAACCCTAATAATATCATAGCTATAGCTAGGGATCCATCAGACTTAAACCTCATCTCAACCCTAGCACTCCCCCCTGGTACCGACTACATATATGTACTCCCCCGCCTCACACACAGCACGGGCTGCATCACCTTCACTTCGAACCTCCCAGCTAACCCCCCAGTTAACCTTCACGTTAACCTTAAAAGCCGGACTTTGAGCCTCACTAGTGAGAGTGTAGTGGGGAGGCAAGGTTAGGGCTAGGAGGAGCATCATAACTATCAGGGCAACTAGCCTGTAGCTAGACATAGCCCAACCACGCTCTACTCACTCGATACTCGGGGTATATATGTGTTAGTATTGATAGCTTAGAGGATTTAAGAAGCAATAAAGATAAGCTATAAGAGCAATAGTGTTTAATGAACCCTAGACCCCTTAAACTCGATATCCCAGGGTTTAAGATATTCAGGTGGCACGCTTTAACAACAATGGCAAGGTGTAAGGGTAGACGGTGTAGCTATAATGATGATAAGGCCCAAGTAGCCTTCCTCTCCTCATCCTTAGAGGCTTAGCTAATTCAAAGCTCTGAGCGGCTCTAATACTCATGTTTAGGCTTTTCAAGCGGAAGTACCATAGCTGCTATGGTTTTAGAATCGCGAGGTTAGAGGAGGGTGGAATCTTGAGATCTGGGTTTGGTAAGCTTTAATAGGGTTCTCTGGTTTTATGTTTAATTGGCGATGACTGACGCTCTAAGGCTGATATAATGATGTGGAACGGGTCTGAGGAGCTCCTATCTCCGGGTTTTTAGGAGTTTGCACATGAAGAACCCCTCTGTTCCATGAATGTGAGGCCATAGTCTTACACATCTCGCTACCTCAGGGTTTAGCTTAACCCCCCTATAGTACGTTATCCCCTGTGATAGCCTAAA
The DNA here is from genome assembly GCA_020833325.1 of Desulfurococcaceae archaeon. Taxonomy (GTDB): domain Archaea; phylum Thermoproteota; class Thermoprotei_A; order Sulfolobales; family Acidilobaceae; genus DSZV01. The sequence goes on from JAJHQN010000002.1 coordinate 8,608, forward strand.
TTCCCCATTAGGCTCTATAACGTGGATTTCACCATGTGTCTCTAATATCTTGTGTACCACATACTCCCCCTCTTCTACCGCTGTGGAGCATGCGGAGTACACTATTACCCCTCCATCAGCAACTAGTTTTACGGCCTTCTCTAGTAGACTTAGCTGGAGTTTGTGTACAGCCTTTATATCCTCTACCCTCCCCTTTCTCCTCCTCCCGGGATCCTTACGTATTATACCCTCCCCAGAGCTTGGAGCATCTAGGAGTACTCTTTCCGCTTTTATGGTTTCCGGTAGTAGCCTAGCATCCATCCTAACCGCTATGTAGTTTGTGAACCCCATCCTCTGCATGTGGGATCTAAGCGCTTTCATCCTCCTCTTCGATATATCGACTGCTACTAGCCTAGCCTTATCTCTTGTGAGTTGTAGTATCTGAGTAGCCTTTCCTCCAGGAGCTGCCGCCATATCTACTATGAGCTCCCCCGGTTTAGGATCTAATATGTAGACTACGATCATAGAGCCTGGATCCTGTATGTAATAGTAGCCCTGTAGGTACTCATGAGTAGCCCCTACAGAGATTGGAGCTTCTAGGACTTCGAAGCCGTGGGGGGCTAGGGGTAGCTTTGCTAGCTTAAACCCTTTACCTTCAAGCCTAGACTTTAGGGTGTCGCAGTCTACTAGGTAATCGTTACACCTTATAGTCTCAGGCAACGGTCTCTCGTTAGCGTCGAGGAGCTCCGTAGCCTCCTGGTATCCTAGGGTTTCAACGTACCTATAGACTATGCTAGGCTCGTACCCGTACCTCATAGCGAGACCTAGAATATCCTCGGTATAGGTGTAGGGGCTGAAGATTACAGAGTCTAGCTCCTTGAAACCGCTCAACCCTCTATCACGCCAACACTTCTGGCAAGCTTGTAGGCTACATTATATTCTATCTGCTTCTCACCTAGGATCGTGTACCTCTCGGGTCTTATGGTTGGTGCTATGCTTAGAGCTCTTACAACCTCATCATCTGAGACACCGAGCTCCCTAGCTGTTACAGGGGCTCCCACGGTTTTAAGTAGCTTTCTTATCCACCTCCAGTTAAGCCTGTGGAGGCTAGCCATTATTATCGTCCCAACCCCTACAGCCTCACCGTGTAAAGGTGGGTTTTTAGCTATCATTGTTAGAGCGTGTGCGAAGAGATGTTCCGAGCCGCTGGCAGGCCTTGTACTACCAGCAATGCACATGGAGACACCGCTGCTAACAAGTGCTTCTAGGAGGATCCTGTAGCCCTCCTCACTTCCAGCTGCTATCTCCTTATAGTATGTGCTAACATGCCTAGCGCTCATCAAAGCCAAGCTCGCAGCATACTCACCATAATACTCCCCTTTAATCATGCTAGCAAGCTTCCAGTCTCTCACAGCAGTAAACTTACCTATTAAATCCCCAAACCCAGCAACATTGTATCTACGTGGAGCCGAGGCTATGACATCAGCGTCCACAACAATAGCGTCTGGAGGCTTAGCAGGCCTTGATATAGGCTTATCGAAACCCCTAAGACTAGCGTAGGGCGACGTTATACCGTCATGGCTAGCTACTGTAGGCACGCTTACAAAGGGTTTATCCGATACCTTAGAGGCGTATTTAGCTACATCAATAGACTTACCGCCACCCAGCCCAATTATAACATCAACCCTATCAATCTTACTCTCCTCTGCAACCTTCAAAGCTATATCGATATCAGGTTCTCTAACAACGGTAACCCACACATTAAAACCGCTCTCCTCCAAGCTATCCCTAACAATCCTATAATAGAGATTTACAATGTTAGGCCCTGTGACAACGAGGACGCCCTTACCAATGCCATAGAGGGAGGAGAGGTGCTCACCTACACTGCTAAGAACACCCCTACCAACAACAATCCTCCTAGGTAAGTCGATTAAATGCGTAGAGCCAAACACCATGGTACAACCCTTTACATAATGTTAAACAATGGTATTTAAAGGTTTTAATTGATGTTAGACCCCGTATATCCTAGCTATAACCTTCGAGGGCGTTTCCCAAGGGGTTACCATTATAGCGTTTACACCATGCGATCTCAGCTCTTTGATGTAGGCGTGAACTCTCTTAACGTCACTATGCACTTTAAGCCTGTAAACAGCTCTCTCAAACGGGTTGAACCTGTGGAGTCCATAGAGTTGTGGTATTAGGATTAGGGCGTTTATAGAGAATCCCAGGCTTCTTAGAGGTGAAAGGTTTTTAATTAAACTAGACGTAGTCTCGCTAGCAGAGGTTACGGCTATAACGTTAATCCTCTCACGCGGGCACATGGCTTTAACGTACTTAGCCATCTTCATCTTATCGCCCACTATAGCTTTAACCTCATGGCTCCCCCTTAGTATGTGATCTTCATAGTTTATGGAGGAAAGCAGTTCTATAATATTCATGTAGCCTCGCCTACCCCTCTTAAACTCTGTCCTAGCCAGTATACCCGGCCCTATTGTTAGAATTGCTGTGTAGTCACCTCTCCTCGAAACATACTCAGCTATACTAGCTAGTATCCTGGAAGCATGCTCTAGGGGGGTTTCAAGGTATGGACCGTATAGCATTGTCTCGTCCAAGGCTAGAACGAACAACACGTAGGTTGATATCTCACTCTCAAACTCCTTTACAGCAAGCTTCCCCCTAGCTAGCGCTTTCCAGTATACCCTCCTAAGCTCGTCCTCAGGCCTATAGTCTCTAACAGAGTAGAATTCAACACCCTCACCAGGCCTCCTAGACCTCGATATACCTGATGCCCTACTAGCTTGGAGTAAGGCTCTTAGCACCCTCTCACTTGCAAAAGGCCTAATCCTAACCTCTAGCACGGGTCCTAAGCTTAGCTCAACACCCCTGTAGAGCCCGAGAGGATCTCTTAGAACAGCTCTCAAAGGCCCTATCCTGTGAAGCCCAACTCTTCCTTTAAACGACACCCTATACCCTACACACCCCCTAGGCGGGATAGCTATCAGACCCCCCCTCGACCCCTTGGAGAGCTTCAGGTACTGTGGGTAGTTTAGAGAGAGCTCAACTACAGCTATAGGTATGATGCTATTGTTACACAGCTCGTACTCCACATCAACATCCCCACCCTCAACACGCCCTTTATAAGAACCTCTAACACTACATGTTGCAAGAGCTCCTTGAGCTAAAGTTACATAGACTCTGGAAGCTATAGCTAGGATTATCAGTGAAAGCCCTAGGACCCCAGTTCTAGCAGTACCCACTATATCGAAGGCTACGAAGAGCCCGCCTACGAGTATTAAAGCTAGTAGCCGCCTAGTAGCATTAACTACCTCCACCTACCCTCAAACCCCTCTCTACAATCAGTTCTAGCCTAGAGGGTGTGGCTATGGAGACCCCGAGAGGCTCTAGTATCCTCTCACTCAACAATATAGCCTTCCTGGCAACCCTACCCCAGAGCACTATTGGAGGCCATAGCGACTGCTTTGTAGCCCTCCTATAGTATTTAACCATGAAACCTCTAAATCTCTCAGCCTCCACCGCATTGATACCAAGTGTTTCTAGAACCTGAGGTAGCCTTGGATCTTCGAGAGAGGAGCCTGTAAGGGTTCTAAGTATGGAGTCAACCATATTATATAATGTTATGAAGTCCTGTTTGGTAATCTTAGCACCCTGGGATAAGAGATGCCTCCTAAACTCTCCGAAGCCGTACCAGTCTACCTCTGTAACATCCTCAAGCATACTATCTCTAACCCTCCTCTCCCTAGCTACCATTAACGCTACTAAGATCGCTGAAACCACTACTATGAAACCTTTGAAGTAGGGGTTTAGCTCGATAAGACTTCTAATACTGTAATCGATGAGGTTGAGGAGTGGAGGTAACCACGTCGACGGATGGAGTATTTTAGCTAGAAAGGATAACATTACATCTACAATGTTTAGTAGGCTTATAAGCCTTCTATCGTTACTCCTCAAAACCTCAACAGGATCTAAGCCCATGTATTTAGAGGCCTCCATCAACACTATGCACTCACCAGGTACCCCGCATAGGTGTGATATAGTGGATTTCATGAAGCTAAGAGAGTACTCCCCAACACTAGACTCAAGAACCTGGTTTAAAAACAGCGATCCATCCCCTACGACAACCACCTCAACCCCTCCAATGTTCTCATAGTAAGCTATGGGAGTTCCTAGGACCTCCACAAATCCTATGGGCTCTAGGTTACTGGAGGTTTGTAGAGGATTAACGGCCGATGCCTTATCCAATAGTACCCTCCCGCTCCAGCCCCACGGCGTGCTCAGGTTGGCTATCAAGCTGTAAGGTTGTAGTATGGCTCCCGAGATCCTCAAACTAGAACCTATACCCTCTAGGACTTTATTCGATTCCACACCCTCATCTGCAACGAGTAAGCTAAACTTCTTACAGGAGCTCCTCAGATAACTTATAGACTCTAGATCTTCATTAGTGTAGGGAGTTTCAGGTGATACTATGAGGATCACCACGCTCACGTTACACGGGCTTAGGACCTGCCTTAGGTAGCCCCAGTTTGTTGCAGGGATTACAGTGTAATTCTCTCTAAGCTTCTGGTAGAGTATTGAAGTTCCGAGGGGCCCATTGTTACCCGGGTATGCCCCTGGAGCTGTTAGAACCTGTAGAGGGCCTTTCTCTAGGAGTGCTACTAAGCCTATTATTGTTAAAGCTAGGATTAGAAGTCCTGGAACTAGTACTTCTCTGCTCCTACTTACCCTCACTTTCAACACCTTTGCTTAGACTATATACGTAGGCTGAGAGTCTAAGGGCGTAGAGTGAGCTTGAGAGGAGTGTGAACCCTATGAGGGCTGAGAGGAGCGATGTAGCTATAAACCCTCTCTCCATATAGCTAATAGACCATAGTAGGAATAGACCTGATGCTATCAGGAGTACGAGCGAGATTACTAGGTAGACAAGCCATCTAACCTCTACACTAACCCTAAACCTAGCCATAGAGGTTCACCTAGGGCCTGGGAACGGGGACTTTGCCGAGAACCTCCTTGATAACAGCCTCCGGTTTCACCCCCTCAACCTCATACTCTGGGTTTAATATTATCCTATGTGCTAGAGCTGGGATAGCCACGGCTTTAACATCATCTGGTATAACATAACTCCTATTGCTTATATATGCCCATGCCTTAGCAAGCCTTACTATGGCTATCCCCGCTCTAGGGGAGCCCCCTAGTTTTACTGAAGGATGTCTCCTAGACTCCTCAACTATCCTAGCTATATACTCGTATATGGAGTCGTCCACCCTAACACTTGAAGCCCCCCTAATAGCTTCTAAAACATCCTCTCTGCTCATTATTGGTTTGAGGTTTAGTATAGCCTCTTCTATCTCATCAGCTCTCCTAAGAATCTCTATGAACCCTTTTGTTGATGGGTAGCCTACAGGGATCCTAGCTATGAACCTGTCCAGCTGAGCCTCAGGTAGTGGAAACACCCCCTCAAACTCTATAGGGTTCTGTGTCGCTATTACCATGAAAGGCTCCTCCAACGGCATGGTAACACCCTCCACTGTAACCTGCCTCTCCTGCATAGCCTCTAGGAGGGCTGACTGTGTTCTAGGCGAAGCTCTGTTAATCTCATCTACGAGGAGTATGTTAGCGAATATAGGCCCTTTTCTGAGCTTAAACTCCCCAGTTTTCTGATCGAATACGAAACCCCCTGTTACATCGCTTGGTAGCAGGTCTGGTGTCATCTGGATCCTCTTAAATGTGAGGTTTAGGAGTGATGCTATTGTTTTAGCTGTATATGTCTTTGCAACACCGGGAACACCTTCTAGTAGTGCGTGGCCGCGGGCTAGGAGTGATGCTAGGATTAGTCTAACCTCGCTATCCCTTTCTACTAGAATACTACTAGCTTTCTCTACCACGACCGATATCATGAACCCTCCGACCTCTCAACTCTACCAGCTCATTGTAAAACCTAAGAGCTTGCTCTTCAACCTCCCTTCCTCTTAAACCTGCGTAGCGGTAGAGCTCATAGCTCAATGTTAGATTCTCGAAAGGCACTATAAGGTTACCTAGCCTACTCTGAACGTCAGCGAGATACTCTCTATGTGTTGTAGAAACGCCCATCACAACACCACTTACACCTTCAACTATCTTCACGGAGCTCCAGTAAAGTCTAGGGACTAGTGGAGCGCCACCCAACCCCCCTACGCTTCCACCCTCTTTAGTAATGCTACCCAGCATGCTACCTAGCAAGGCTCCAAGCCTTTGAGAGTTGAAGAGGATTAGGGATGCTAGGATGGCGAGTAGAAAGAGTAAAACTATATCAGAGGAGACGCTAGGTAGCTCGAATCTAACACTAGGGCCTTTAATCTCTAAATTCCCCCTCTCGACGTTAGAGCTCAAGCTTAAAGCCTGAGACTCTCTATAGAGTGCACTCAACCTTTCTATCAACTCGGAAAGAAGACCTCTCTTGGAAGCCTCAACTATGATATCCCTTAGAGCCTCAACCTGCTTCCTCTCAACATAAGAGCTCTCAGGACTACCAGTCCTCTCAATAATCCTCTTTAAGATCTCCAAGGCGGCCATGTAGGCTTGCGGTGAGAGAGATCCTCTCCTATACGCGTCCTCCAACGTAGCTACTAGCTTATCTACATCTGAGGGGCTAACATAACCTCCTGTTGTATTAAGAGCCTCTAGTAAACCTCTAATACTCGTATCGTTGATCAGACTAAGTAACTCTTTATTGTTCATGGTGTTTAGGCTGGACACGTTAAACCCGGTAGAGTTGTAGAGGAGGGACTGCACAATCCTAGCTGAAAGCTCGTCTTGCTCCACGCATTCAAGGGTACCACACTCCAAGAGCCTCTCAAGAGCTCTCCTCATATCAGGCGAGGCTACTTTAAGTAAATCACTTATACTGGAAACATTGAGTATACCGGGAAACCCTGGAGTATGCCTACTCTCTAAAACCTCTACAGAATCAGCCTGAGAGCTCTGGGAGGCTAAAGCTGATACAGGCAGTATGAAGACCAGCATGGTTAAAGCTATCAATCTTAACATCTATAAATCCAACCCCGAACACTACGGTCAGCGCGGAGGCCTAAATATTTATGACCCCTCCCCGCCCTTGAAGGGCGGGGTTTCGAACCTCTGGGTCTAGGGTGTTACCCCTCCGGGTGGGGGTTATGGTTTCAAACATCTCATCTAGGCCCGGGGGTACTCTATGCTCTGAGTGCTTGAAGGCGGGGTTCAAACCCCGCAACCCCCAAGCCCTCGACTCCAGCTAAACCTCATCACCACACTAGCAGTATGCTCCCGAGGGGTTTAAAAGCCTTAACGCTCTAAAGCTGTGTGTGAACTCTACCCCGTCTTGAAAGGCGAGGTTTGCTAAGCTTAAGTATCAGGCCCGGTTTCCCCGTCATTCCATTCTCGCGTGCTAGCCTTCTAACTCGTGGTTATTACTTGCGAGTTATGTGGATTTAAATTATCTTCCTTAGGGCGGTCTTATATCTTGTGCTGTTCTGAGGATCATGTTCTTAGCTAGTATATGTAGTATTAGTAGGGTGGCCACGGCTGTTAGGGATATCAGTGTTATAATGAGGGGGGTTGTTAGGCCTTGTGGGTTTTGGTTGGCGTAGATGGGTATGTATGGTAGTTGTAGGATTGAGGCTACTGCTAGCACTAAGTGTGCGCTTCTACGTAGTATAAGTAGGAGGCCTCCAATGCTTACGCCTGTTGCAAGCGTTGATATGGTTGTGGGTATTAGTAGTCCTAGTCTAAGCGCATTAACCGTTAATAGCACTCCAACACCCATCACTATAAGTGCTGTTATAAGCCTACCTAGGATTACGTTTATGTAGGCTATTGTTGCACGTGCCTCCAAGGGTTTAAGGGTTTTATCGAGCTCCAAGTAAAGATCCATTGTTGACGTTATATCACCTTCCTCAACGCTCCTAAGCATCTTAATACCGTAACCTCTCATGTAAACCTCAAATTCTAACCCTAAGATCTCACCCTTAGCTAGAAGCCTCTCCGCCCTAGATACGAGATCGTTTAAACGGCTATGAACAATCCTCCAGCTTTCATCGACCCTAGACCTTTCATAAGCTAAGGCTAGAGCCTTATAAAGCTCAGGTAACTCGTAAACCAAACGTGACACCTCACAACCTAAAAGGCCTTGGTAGCAACTCTGCTAAGGCGAAGCTCTCGCAGAGCCCACCACCAACATGCACGTAGACTCTCAAACCACCCTCATCGAATGCTGAGAGAGCTTGAAGACAAGCACCACATGGAATAGGGGGAGGGGGCTTACTAGTATATACTAAGATCTCCTTAAACCTCCTCGCTCCCGCTGTTACGGCACTAAAAAGTGCTACCCTCTCAGCACAAACAGTTAAACCGTAAGATGGATTCTCCACGTTAACTCCTACAAAAACTCTATCATGCACGTCTCTCAAAACAGCTACAACCCTATAACCAGAGTATGGAGCGTAAGCGTTATCAACATAAGTCGTAGCAAGCGAGAGTAGATCCTCCGGGCATCCTAACACCAATACCTCCCACCACATGAGGATGGCCGAACAAAACCTAATAGCCTTTACACGGGCATCTCCTTCTCCCATATGGGTTTTCCTTTTGATGTTGGTGGTGCTAGCCAGTCTATTACATCTTGTGGGTTACTATGGTGTATTGTAACTCTTATTGCTCCTAGCGGTGATTCGTGATCTCCATCGACGAAGCTAAGTTTCCCGGCGTATGCGGCTTGCTTGTGGAGGTGGAATGTGATTGTTGTTTCTCGAACTCCTTTCTTTAATGTGCTTCTAGCTGCATCTAATATCCTTTCAGATCTTAGTGCTCTATGTAGCTTAGCTAGGCATGCGAGGTTATTTGATGTTACTACTAGGATCCTAGTGCCTCCCATGTGAACTGTTTCTACCTTTTCAACGTCGAAGAAGTTGGTTATCGCTTTTAACACTTTATCCTCATCCTCTGTGGGTCTAACCTCGGCCTCCACTACAACCTTTGATGGCATTTCCTATCTCACCAGCCACCTTTTCAGCCTCCTCCTTCAACCTATCTAGTGTTGAGTTATTAACTATCATGTAGTCAGCTAAGGCTATCACGTTTCCGATACCTAGTCTGAGGTTGGCTTCATCTCTTAGCCTGAACTCATCGAGCCCCCCCACATCCCCCTCCCTCCTCCTCAATATCAACCTCTGGTATCTGAGGTTTGGAGGTGAGTGTACCGCTACAATATAGACCCTCCCTAGGCTGGAGAGAACTCTAACCTCCTCCAGACTCCTAACACCATCTATGATAACGCCTTGAGAGCCGAGGCTCCTAGCTCTCTCCACCACTAGCTCTGCAACAGCACCTGGCCCGCTTAATCTCCTAAGCTCCTCGGCAACCATCTCAACGTTGTATACTGTAAGCTCTAAACCCCTCCTAACCACCTCCTCTCTAACAATATCACCCATTACTAGTAGAGGGTAGCCCAGCTTCTCGGCCAGCACCCTAGCAACAGTACTCTTACCACTACCAGGCATCCCTGTAACAACCACCACCATCAACGCTATAACCCTAGGGTGAATCAGGCCTTCTAAGCTTAAATCTCGCATCGTTGATTTACGTAAATCAACGAACTCTTTTGACGGCAAACACAAAAACCTTTTATATAGTCTAGAGGATAGGGTTCACGGGGGCGAGGTGGAAGTGGCTAAGGTTAGGGTTAAGCTTGTATCCTGGGAGGAGATAGTGGACTGGAATATGAGGCTTGCTAAGATTATAGAGGATTCAGGTTGGAAACCAGACGTCATAGTAGCTATAGCGCGCGGAGGCTATGTACCCGCTAGGCTTCTCTGCGACTTCCTAGATATAACAGATCTCATAAGCGTACAGAGCCAGCACTGGGTTGAAGCCGCTATCGTAGCTGAGAGAGCTATACTAAGGTATCCCTACAAACTCGATATGAGTGATAAGAGGGTGTTGATAGTAGATGACATAGTTGACACGGGAGAAAGCCTAATACTAGCCCGAGAGTACATACTAAGAGAATGGAGGCCGAAGGAGCTCAGGATAGCTGCAATGCAATGGATAAGCCCTGTAGCTAAGATCAAACCAGACTACTACCTAATAGAGGTTAAAGAGTGGGTATGGTTCCAATACCCCTGGACGAGGCTAGAGGATATAAGCCAGTTCATAGCAAGAATATACAGGGAAGATGAGAGGGCGAAGGGAGCTGAGCTCTCGGAAGAAGAGCTAAAGAACCTCTTCATAGAATGGTACGGAATACACCCAGCAGAGCTAGGGGAATACTGGAGACTAGCACTAGAGAGGCTGGTTAAGAAGGGAGTCCTGAAGAAGACAGAGAAGGGATACAGGGTAGCGTGAACAACCATAAGTAGGGTATCCGTATACCATATAACCACTCTTTTAAACCACCCAAAACGTACTACCAGGAGGAGCCACGTATGAATGAGGTAAGTATAGATAGCATGATAGCTTTAGCAGAGGAGGTGCTGGGATATGCTGAAGAGGAGTTTAGAAGAGCCCTAGAGACTAAAGACATTCTATTGTATAGAAATGCTGCAGACAAAGCATTCCTAGCTTTAGTCATAGCTGTAAACGGGTTCATAGTATTGAGAACTAGTACAATACCACGATCTCATATTGATAGAAGGAAATTTCTCAGAGAGCTGGGAAGAGAAGATCTAAGAGCTATCTATAGTGATCTAATGAGAACACTTCATGACGAGGCGTTCTATGAAGGAGTATATGATCCTGAAGAGGTTAAATACGCTATTAAGAGGGTTAGAGATGTAATTGAGGAGATTAAAAAAGCCATAAGCCAGAGGGCACATTAAGCTCTTAATAATTAAATGTCATTCTTTTAGGGAGGAGGAATTAATCTCCCAAAGCATTGTTAAACGTATTTGCGCTGAGCTTTTAGAGCATGAAGCATTTGGGTTTAGTCGAAGCATTAAATGGTCTTTTGATCAACCCTCATAGCTAGAAGCTTCAGCTTTACCGTACTTAGAAGGTAGGAATCCACAAGCTTTAAGGTAACAAGCGCGTGAAAGCTCCTCAAGGGCCTAGAACTCCGGCCTTTTAAACTTCCGCTATTCCGATGCAATAGGAATCTGTGTCGGTCTAGGTGGGCTTTCATGAGCGTAGGGTTGAGACCGTGCAAGGTTATAGCTATTGTTAGCGGAGGGCCTGATAGTCTCTGCTACCTTGCTAGGTGGCTCTCTAGGGGTTGTGATGCTCATGTCTTAACGTTTAACTATGGTCAGAAGGGTGTTAAGGAGATCGAGGTTGCCTTCAGGTTGGTGGGGGAGCTCGATAAGATAGCTATGGCTAAGGGTTGGGGGAGGGTTGTGGAGCATAAGCTCGTTGACGTAAGCTTCCTCAAAGAGCTATGGCGTGGTACTCAGTTGACGGATGAGAATGTTAATGTAGAGGAGGAGTATAAGCCCACAGTAGTGGTCCCCATAAGGAATGTTGTAATGCTCTCCATAGCAACTGCGTACGCCTTCACCTTAAGACAAATATCTGGAGTTAAAACCTACGTTATCTACGGAGCACACTACAATGATGTAATGCCCAGGCCTGACACATGGGAACCTCTATACCCTGACTGCTCCCCCGAGTGCATAGAGGTGCTACAGGCAGCCTTCAACATCTGCCATTTCAGGGGTGAGAGGGGAGTTGAAATATGGAGTCCGTCGAGGGAGGGTTTAAGGAAGTCAGATAACATTAGAAGATGCTATGAACTAATAGGAGATCTCATATACGAGACCTGGAGTTGCTACCTAAGCGGGGATGCACATTGCGGTAGGTGCGAAAGTTGCCTTAACAGAACTAAGGCCTTCAAGGAAGCTGGCATACCCGATAAAACGCTTTATGAAAGTAAGCCTTCCATCTAATCAACTTCACCATTATTGTGATTGCAGCTCCCCTCGCTTACAAAAGTGTTGAGAACCCAATCATGGACAACCACTCTAGTATCACAGGAGAACCTCTCATAGCGATGTTGGCTTATAAAATCCAGGTCAAGACGTAATAAAGATAACCTTAAGGTTTGAGCTTAGAGTCTAATATGTGGGGTTGATCGTGTTTGAGGGTTTTGGCTGTTGATGTTGGTGCTTCGAGGCTTAGAGTTGCCTTGTTCGATAATACTGTTATGATTGGGAGGGTTGAGGTTGATACTCCTAGGGTTGGTGATAGCCTTTCAGTTGCTAGGGCTATTGCTAGTATTGCTTCCAGGTTCTCTTTCGACGTTGTCGGTGTTGCTAGTATTGGGCCTTTGGATCTTGAGAGGGGGTGGGTTGTCGGTACTCCTAATAATCCTCTTAGGAGTTTCGCTCTTAGGGATCCCCTTGTTGAACTCTTCAGGAAACCTGTTGTTGTAGCTAATGATTGTGTTGCAGCTGTTTGGGGCGAGTTTATCCTGGGTGGGGGTAGGGGGTTGAGTGAGGTTGCCTATGTTACCATCAGCACCGGTGTTGGTGTTGGTGTTGTGGTTGATGGAAGGCTTCTTGTTGGTAGGAGAGGTAACTCTCATGAGGCTGGCCATGTTGTGGTGGACTTGAATGGTAGCGTTAGGTGTGGTTGCGGTGGCCTAGGGCATTGGGAGGCTTTGGGTAGTGGTGCTAACATACCTAAGGTGGCCTATGTTAAGGCTTTAGAGTGGGGTGGTGATAGTAGGGCTTGGAGGCTTGCAAGGGATGGTATCCTAACATCTGAAGCTCTCTACACTCTAGCAAGGGGGGGCGATGTTTTCGCATTGAAACTCGTAGACTACATTAACAGGGTTCACGCTGCGGGTTTAGCTAGCTTAGTAGCAGCATACGACCCCCAAGTCGTCTTCCTAGGTGGTAGCGTATTCCTTAAGAACAGGGATCTTATACTTGAAGGTGTTAGGAGATACATTAGAGACTACAGCCTCCTAGAACCACCGGAGCTTAGGGAGACAACGTTTGGAGAAGATACTGTACTATACGGAGCCCTAGCTATAGCACTTAAAACCCCAGCAGAGCTAGCCAGGTACGCGGGTGTACCGAGGTGAGGATCCTCGAGCTCCTATCAGTAAAACCATTCGCGATAATAGGCCATCGTGGAGCAGCGGGATTAGCTAGGGAGAATAGCTTGAGAGCACTAGAAGAAGCTATAAGAGCTGGAGCTGACATAGCCGAGTTCGACGTCCAGGTTACAGCAGACGAGATCCCCATAGCATCCCACGACGAAATCATTCTATTCGATGACGGTTCTAAAGCTAGCATAAGATCTCTAAAACTAGACGATTTAAGATCTAGGAGCGTAGGAGGAGAACCCATACCAACGGTACAGGAGTTGTTAGAGCATGCTACAGGGAGAATAGGCTTATTCCTAGAGGTAAAGAACCCTAAAGACACATTGATGCTCGTAAATACTATTAAGAAGCTTGAAGCCCGGGAATGGATAGCAATCATAAGCTTCCACGAGGAGGCTGTAGCACAAGCTTCAAACCATGGATTTATATCAGGCCTACTATACTTCAAACCACCAGGTAAAATAGTTGAATGCTCTAGATTAAAATGCAAAATCGTACTACCAAGGTTCAACTTAGCAACAGAGAAAGCCATAGAGTTTGCTCACAGACTAAAACTCAAGGTCGTAGCATGGACTGTAAATGATGCCACAGTGATGGAGGAGCTCGCGAGAAAAGGGGTTGACGGGATAGCAACTGACTATCCAAACATAGCAACTAGCATCAGAAATACAATGTTAGTTTAAAAAGAGGAAAAGTTGGGGAGACCACGAGTGTAACGGTTAGAGGGCGTATAAAGTTAAAGTCTTAGTGGGAGCTCCTGCGGACAGCTGTACTACAACCTTAACCTCGGTGGCTCCCTCAACCGGGTCGAAGAAAACCCTCTTATAACCAGACTTCTTAAGCTCGTCAGCAGCCTTCCTTATTAGAGTAGTAGCTGTAGGATGCCTCCTCCTAATCTTTATAGTTACCTCTTTAGGCCTGGCAGCCACCTCTAGTCACCGCACCTGGTAGAAAAGTACACCGGCAAGCTTAATATCCTTTACGTCTGCTTATAACACCAACATGATATCACCTGATATTAAGCACGTAGTACCGTAGAATGGGGTTCGGGCTTCAAGGGGGTTTATATTGTTTGATGTGAGGCCTCCTTGATGCCCTTGGCTTCATTGGCTTCATGTGGGGCTTTTCACAGCCCCACCATGTCATTAGCCTTTGCCCGCTTTGGGTGACCTCGGCTCACAGATCCACCTTCATAGAATCCTCCAGCTCATCTCTACGGGGGAACCCCGGCATTCTGTGGCTGCTTTGATTTAATGTTTTAACCTCTCTAGCGGGGGAGGTCTCTGTATTGTGTTTTAGTTGAAGCTTACATCTCTGTATGCTAGTATAGGGTGGGGTTTGAGGTTTTCCCAACACCAACCCCTATAAGTATAAAACTTGAAACAGATTCAGAATGGCGCCGGGGGCGGGATTCGAACCCGCGCGCCCTCAGAGGGGCAACGGGTCTCTCGTCTTAAACCCAGTAAGACCTCGAGCCCGCCGCCTTAGACCGCTCGGCCACCCCGGCTCCCCAGATAATAGTTTTAGACTAGGGGTTTTAGTTTTGCTCTAGGATAAAGTGTACTTTAGGAGACCACTCCCTCTCGCGCTCTGCAAGGGTTGATGAGAGGTGGGCTCAGCATAAGCTTTAGAGCTTCCCATCTAAGATCACATCTGATGCATACACGATACTCTCCAGACTACTATCTGCGGTCTCTCACGCGGGCTTTCAGAGGTTTCTCCAGGTTGTTGATGGTTATGTGAAGTCTACGACTTTTATTACTTCTTTTGCTTCTAGTTTTTTAACTGTCATGTATCTGTAGGATATCTGTTTGAGGTATACGTTGTGCCCTTGGACCATTATTGTGTGTAGTCTTGCGTTAGCCGCCTTTAAAACCTTGGATAGGAGCTCTGGTGATATCCTATCTTCTCCATCCGATATTAATATTATATCGCTTAACCTCCTACGCCCTCCTTGGATATCTTCGCATGCTGTCATTATAGCTCTTGCTATATCGGTTCCACCTCCAGCTTTCACTCTTGCTATGTATGAGAGTGCTCTTACCGTATCGGATACCTTAGCGTTTGGCTTAACTTGAACGGGGGGGTATGCTATTGAGTCGAAGAACCTAGCGTAGAAGTCTCTGCCCTCGGATACGGCTCTTTTAAGGAGTGCTACTGCTACAGCTCTAGCCCAGTCGATCTTAGTGCCTACCATGCTACCGCTCTTATCCATGAGAACGTATATAGGCCCCTTGGATACGGGGGTGACTTTCCTGTATAGTAGGAGTTTGGAGTCGGCCATTGAAGCTAGGAAGTAGATTAGTGGGAGTGCTAGCTGGGAGTAGTGTAGCCTCTCCAGATCTCCCCCAATCTCTAGACCGTCCATCCACCCCCTATTAAACCTCTCATAGGTAGCTCTTACAGCTGGAAGCTTAAGCCCTTCAATCTTCTCCAAAACCTTAGTTATATCGGTCTCCCTAGCAAGCCTCAAAACCTCTTCCATAGACTCATCGAAGGCCAGAACGGAACCTTTACCGGCACCCAGCCCTGTCAGAATCCTCTTAACATCCTTAGCCACCTTAACATCCTTATCAACCTGCTCTAACGCCTTACTAACCATCTCGCTAATCCTCTTCTCATCCAGATCCTGAGCCTCACTCTGCTCCGGGCCCTTCCTACCCTCACCCTGCCCGCCACCCCTCCTCTGGAGTAGCCTAGCGAGCTTCTCTATGAACGAGGCTGAGGCAACTAAGCTTGTAACACTATCAGCTATCGTATACGGCTTCACAGGCCATAGGTTGGGGCTTGCAAGTAGGGCTGAGATAATCTGGAGTCTAAACGATGTCTCCTCGTCAACCCCACCTTTCTCCAAGCTCCTTACAACATCGGGTACCGGGAGTAGGAATGAGTAGAAGATATCTACAGCAAGCTCCGGGGTCATAATCTCCGGAGCGCTTTGACCCATTATTTTAGACACTATATCTAGTATACGGGAGCCCCTGTACCTTCTAACCTCATCTATTACGCCAACACCCTCTACAACGCTTAGCTTATAATTCTGGCTCAAAACCACCACCTTAGACATTGAGCTTAGCTGTTATCACGTCCAGCAGGTCGTCGATCTCGCTTACAATCTCATTAGCTATCTTAACCACCTCTTCGTCATCGTCGAAGTCCTTTATTAGGCTTAAAACTTTATTCTTAGCTATCTTCAAGTTTTTATAGTAGTCTGTAAGCCTCGGGTCGAAGGGTCCTAGCTGTTTTATCTTAGCAGCAGCTGTCCTAACATTAGTTCTTATCTCGTTTAACTCCTTGAGGACGCGTTCCCTAGTTCTAAGCTCTTCTAATAGAATTACCTGTATCCTCTCGAAGTCCTCCAAGCTCTTAGGCACAGTGTATTTAAGGACAATTAGGTCGTCTTCTGTAGCAACACTCCTACCGTTTAATAGTGCATGTGCGGCTATAACCTTTAATATCTTACCTTTCCTCCTATCAGTTACATGTAAGCCCTTCTCCTCGAGTATAAGTAGTAGTTTTAATAAACTTGACTTGACATTCTCTAGGTTCACCTTCAAAGCAAAACTATTTATAGCCACTAGATCCTCCATAGACAATACCGGTTTAACCTCGCCTAAAACCCCAGTCTCTATCCTCCAGGATGCTTCTAGTAACTCAGCCCAGTAATCTTGGTCCAACGGTTTAACGTGAGTTCTGAGCAGAAACCTATCGTACAACGCTTCTAGTTCAGGCTCCTCAGGCACTTTATTAGAAGCCCCGAAGAGGCTCCAAAGTTGCGTTCTAAGCTCCAGGTAGCCATCGTATATGACCCTCTCCATCATAAGGCTTAAAAGCGTGTTTAGAATAGCACTACTGGCATTAAATATCTCGTCCAAGAAAGCTATCTCAGCCTCAGGAAGCTTACCTCTCGTAACCCTAGCGTATACTCCCTTCCTCAAAGCCCTAATATCTAGGGGGCCGAAGAGCTCGCTGGGCTCCGTATACTTGGTTAGAAGATATTTAAAGAACCTAGCATTCAGTAGGTTCGCAGCCCTTCTAACCATAGCACTTTTTGCCGTACCAGGCTCTCCTATGAGGACAGCGTGCTCACCACATATGAGCGATAAGGTTATAACCATTGACTCCTCCTGTCTTCCCACAAAAGGAGCCCCTAGCTCTCTAAAGAACGTCCTAGCTTTAGCCACCGCCTCCTCGAAGCTTAAGCTCAACTACGAACACCAGGGAAACCAGATCCTCACCTACATAGTACACCCGAGTTTAATAAGCTTTAATTAGAGTCGGGGGATCGAATGTTAAATCAAAACCTGCATCTTAATTACCTCTCCGGTAACAGTGTTTTTCAGAGGGTATTGTGTTTGAGGAGAAACCTTGTAAAAATCATAGCTACGTTAGGCCCCTCCTCATCTAGTGGTAGTGTTATAGCTCAAATGGCTAGAGTTGGGGCTGATATTTTTAGGATTAACATGAGTCATGGTGATCAAAGATCTTGGGAGTCCATGGTTTCAGCTGTTGTGGAAGCCGAGAGCATGGTTGAACGTGACCTAGGCCTAGTAGCCGATCTAGAAGGGCCTAGGCTTAGAATTGGGGATATCGAGCCTGTTAGAGTACAGCCTGGCTCCACTATAGTGTTCTCCTACTCTGGTGGAGACGTTACTATACCGCACCGCGAGTTTTTCGAGGTTCTCGGAGAGGGGGATATAGTTCTTATAGGGGATGGGAAGGTCTCCTTAATAGTTGAGTCTGTTGAGGGTCTTACAGCGAAGTTGAAGGTGTTACAAGGCGACCTTATAGAATCTAGGAAGGGTGTTGTGGTTAGTGGAAAGGAGCCTGAGCTCCCAACCTTAACAGCTAAGGATAAGATGTGCTTGGAGTACGTTGCTAGGAGGCCTTTTAGCCACGTTATGGTTAGTTATGCTAGGAGCTCGGAGCAGATAGAGCTTGTTAGATCCATTTTAAGAGATTATGGTAGGCAGGATGTGAAGGTGCTAGCTAAGATAGAGACGCCCAGCGGGGTTAGGAGAGTTAAGGAGATAGCTCAGGTTGCAGATGGTATTGTGGTAGCTCGCGGGGATCTAGGAATGCATTATAGTCTTGAGGATATTCCCGTTATACAGAGGGATATAGTTCAGGTTGCTAGAACTCAATACAAGCCTGTGATACTAGCTACAGAGTTCCTCTCAAGTATGATCGAGAAGCCTGCGCCTAGTAGGAGTGAAGTTGTAGACATATATGAGGCTGTTAGACTCTCTGTCGACGCACTACTATTAACTGGGGAGACGGCCATAGGTAGGTATCCTGTTAAAACAGTACAGTGGATGAGCAGAGTCATAGTTAAAGCACAACAGGGTTTAAACGTTGATAGACCTCCAGCTGTAGCCCAGATATACAGGCTGGCTCGCGGCCTCGTAGAATTAGCAGAGAATCTTAATGCTATACTCGTCATATACTCGAAGACGGGGAGGTTCGCTGAGAGAATAGCATCCTTTAGACCTACAAAACCCTACTACGTCGGAGTTCCAAACGAGAAGGTAGCTAGAGCTCTTCGAATACTCTGGGCTTCAGAGCCTGTAGTCGTAGGAGATACGAGTTACGAGGAGGGTCTAGTAAGGACTAGTAGGCTGCTAGAGGAGAAAGGCGTCCTAGGACCTGGTGATACAGTAGTTGAGGCTGCATGGTCTAGTGAGAAGGGGGTGTACTTGGTGAGAGTTAGAAATATGGTTGTCTAGGCGGTTGACGTCTATGAGATCATCTATTTAGATAAACCTTTTAACCTGATTTCCATGAGGAGCTCTAGGGAAACCCCATATGTAAGCTCCCTCAGGCATTATAAAATCTAGGCTTGGTTTACCACTTCGATTTCGCAATAGTACCAAACCAGATTTCATCACACGCCATTAAACCCCTTCTATTACCTTCCATAACAGTTGTAACAGCATATTAGGGGTTCTCCAACATACAACTGGGCTTAACGCTTATTAAATCGTAGACATAGGTATTACCTAGCTTGGCTAAACTCGTTAAGCTTGAGGTGTCTTACATGGGTATAGAGGTTAACGGTGTTGGCATAATAGCTGTTATATGCCGTAGGTGTGGGTTCAAGCTATACTGGTACGCTATAGGCGATAATAGTAATAGGAGTAAGTTCAGCGGGCCCCCAACCCCCGCTAAGGCACTAAGTGGTTACGATGGGGGGCACTGCCCCCTATGTGGTGGTAAGCTTTCAAGGAAACCCACGAGACTACTATTCATGACACAAGGGGAGTTTAACGAGAGGTATGTTATTGGAGAGTACAAGTTACTCTTGAAGAGACAACTAATAACAAGTGTAACACCTTCGACAACAAGTATTCACAGTATGGGAGAAGAGCGGATAGAACTTCAAACCTTAGAGGTTGAAGGGTGAGACGAGGCCTCCTCCCTCCAAGGTTCAATAATAAAACTCTCATATCCCCAGTGTTTCTCTTTTTCCCCAAAACTCCTCCAACGGAATCTAGGATCCTCCACTCACTTAGCCCTTGAAATAGCTGTGGAAGAGAGCTATTGAGGGTAACCTTAATAATCTCTAGGGCTCACGTATTAAGTGGAGGTGGGTTTAATGAGCTATACGTACGCGACATTAGGTGATTTGAAGAAGGGTAGTTACATAGTTATAGATGGAGAACCTTGTAGGATAGTTGACTACTCAACAGCAAAAACAGGTAAACATGGTAGTGCTAAGGCACACGTAGTGGCTATAGGCGTGTTCTCCGGTCAGAAGAAGACATTAGTAGCCCCCGTTGATACAAGAGTTCAAATTCCCATGATAGAGAAGAGGGTAGCCCAGGTTATAGCGGATCTAGGAGGCTCGGTCCAGCTAATGGACCTAGAGTCTTACGAGACATTTGAGGTGGAGAAGCCTGTGGACGAGCCGGAGATAGCGAATTCCCTAAAAACAGGGGTTAACGTGGAGTACTGGCTAATAATGGGTAAGCCTAAGATCGTAAGGCTTAGAAGTTAGACCATCTAAGACTCATATAAAATTGTAAATACCTATAAGTAAGTATGGTTCTTTTAAATACCTTCCTAGCTTGTCATACACTTTATCTATCTAACGCTCCCTCGACATACCTCAAGCTTACGGGCATAACTGTACTTATGGTGAATTGCTTACCTCTTGTGAAACACATGTTAACATATATACAGGTATTATTTAAGTTCCCCAGCTTTAATTTATATCCTATGGCGTTAGGATTTGAGGCTAGTTCTACTAGTGGGAGTTCTCATGGCGTTAGCCTTGATAGTCGTAAGCATACTCTTTATGCTCCAGAGGCAGGAGGTAGTGCAACCTACACAAAGCGTTACCACCCCAGCTCCGGGGGTTGAGCTGGAGGCACCCTTAAAAATTCACATACACGAACTGTATAAGGAGTATAAGGGGAGCCCGGAGGCCGCTAACGAGAAGTGGAGAGGCAGGCTTATAGTCACAGTGGGGTGGGTTGGAGGGTTTACTAAGGAGGACTCCCCTATTATCAGGGCCGGAGCCCCGGTGGATGTGATTATACCCTGCCCGGTTAAGGGCTCGGAGCGGGAGATGCTGGAGAAGGGTGTGAGAGAGCTTAAACCCGTATTTGTGGCAATATCGGGGAGAATTGCCTCAATGGCGGAACGCATAGCATACGGCTTTCCTCCCCTTCCATCTGGTTATACTTACTTTGAGTTAAGCCTTCAAGACTGTAAGCTAGTCGACGTGTCGAAGGTGAGGGAGTTTGAAGCACGTTTCTTTAGGGAGAACTGGAGTGTGGTGGTGCACAACTACGCTTACAACCTGTTAGTGTGGTTCCGGAAGGCCGATGAACCCTCACCCCCTATGCTGAGCACGTACTACGTTGTCACGCTCAGCCCACTTGATAGAGAGGCTAGGGCAAGCATAGAGCCTAACATTAGGGAGGTCGCCAGAACCCCTGGAGATTATGTATTAGAGGTTGTTAATGCAGAAAGCGGAGAAGTTCTAGTAAGCTGGAGGATTAGAATCCCGGGTATTGAGGCTGTCGGAGTCGAGATAACCTCAGCTAAAGGATACTGGGCACCCGGTAACGAGTACTGGCTGACCCAGATCCATCTGAGATTCCACAACCCCGGGCCTGACCCAGCGGTAGTATACATACTCAGCCCTACGGAGAACGTATTAGAGCTGGCCGTGCTCACACCAGCCGGGGAGAGGTTTAGGTGCGTGCTAGGTACACAGGATTACAGAGTCTGGGTAAACTTTGTGCTCACGCCAGGAGGTGAGAGAACACATGTAATAGAGGCGGTTCATGTATACTGCAGGGAGCCCATATCAACTAACGTGAAGGGAGAGGATATCGAACTAGCCCTCATAATAAGAGAAGGCGGAAGAGAGCTGGTAATAGCGAGAGCAAAATATATAATACCACCTAAAGGCTAGTCTTGCTAGAAGTCTGTGATGGAGGGGAGGAGATTTAATTCTTCAACTCTACCCAGCGTAGAAGAAAAAAGCCGTATAGGGAAGGGAGCCTTGAGGAACCAGCTAGTGTCAAGACCCTCCTGCATTTAGTGGTTATCTCCTGGGAGTGGAGTTGCTTAGGGAGTGCATGCTCTTCTGGGCTGATACTTGGCAAGCCGCTTGGGGAGGATGGCTTTAATGCTAAGCTTCTAAGGATGTGGGGAAGGGCTATTCTCTGCTGTAAACCTTATATCTTGAGAGATCTCTCATGACACTCTCCATGTACTCTCTTACTTTTACTACGAGGCGCTCGCCTCCTTTAGCCTCTATACTCCTTGTAATCTCTTCTAACACCCTCTCATAGGATTTAAGTCGTTCGTTTAAAACCCTCCATGGGATGCCTTTTAGGGATTCCTCGACCTCTTGATTCCTGGGGATTACCCCTTTGACCATCATCACTGAGACTATCGGGTAGCCTATGTACCCTCTAAACCTGGTTCCATTATCATCAGAGCTTGCTATGAACACTTTGGGGTTAACTATCTCCAGTGTGACATTGTAACTCCTATCACCCATGCTAGACTCTACAACAGCCTTGACCTTAGAGCCTTTGTCTTCTAAGATCTTAACCCTACCATCTGCTATGGAGCCTGCGGCCTCCAGGATTTTAATCTTAGGAGGAAGTCTTAGCAGTCTACCCTCCACCTAGACCCCTTGTATATATGTTTAGCTGGAAGGCTAATAAACTATAGAGGCTCCTCTTCGGAGGAGATTCTATAACCTCTCTACCCTTCTCGCTTTTCCAGAGCTTCAATTACCATTCTCTCGATCTCCTCGTAGACGTTTTTCGCGCAGGTTCTCTTATAAAGCCTCTCTATAGCTCTCATCTCTTTAGAGATAATAAGATCTCGAAGACCCGGTAGTCTAGCTAAGCCTCCGAGAACGCTTAGTACGTTACCACATCCTCTCCCGGTTGATTCAAAGTCCACTATTAAGGCTTTAGAGCCTTTACATGCTCCTGTGTACAGCAGGTTCTTCCAAGGTCTGTTTAGCTCAAGGTGTAGTATTCCTAGAGTGTCCAGAGCTCTAGCGGCCCTAAGCGCTTCTATGATAACCCACTGCTCCGCACCATGTAAGCTTACGAGATCCACTAATCTAGGCCCCATTATAGCCTCCATAACCACTATGTCATCACCGTAATATAGAGGTTTTGGTGCCACGCCAGCTCTCGAAGCCTTTACTAAAGCTAGCCCCTCCCCTACAAGGCTCTCGCGCTTCCCATCAATCCTCCTAGCTTTAACCGCTACAATAAAGTTACCTCTAGCAACGCCGGCTACCACGATAGATGAGTGACCCTTACCTAGCACCTTGAAGTGTAGCCCAGGTAGCCTTGTGGGCCCCACAGAGCATAGTTCAGATACACCAATACCTTCTAACAGATATATCCTTGAAGAACAACTCCTAGAAAACCTAGGATAACATAGTACTAGCTCTGCTTCAGGAGAGTATAGGCTAACGTAATCCAAGCAGGGGGGCCCCCTATGTAGCTCTCCCCCTTCAAACCTCCCATCTCCAGGCATTTAACCCCCTCCTCGCACTCTAACACCTTACACTCCTTAGCATCCATTATCTCCTCAACCCTACTTAGAACCTCCCTTACGGCCTGGAGGGCTCTCCTATAAGGTCTACGTCTCACACCTCCTAGAACTCCCCTCTCGTCAACCCAAACAACCCCTCCTTCCCTAAGCCTTTTAAACACGAAGTTCACAGCACCATCAACATCATCCCACGGGCTTAAACCCTCCCTGTACTCCACCTCTGGGAGCTCCAGAGATTCCAAGCCTAGCAGTACCACAGCTTTCTCAGTAAAATCACTAGCGAAAGAAGACCACGTTACCTTGAATCCTCTACCCTTTAGCCACGTAGAAAGGAGTAATGAAACCCTCCTAAGCTTACCCATAACATTCTCCTCTGGTTTTCGAGAATAGCTGTTGCGACATATAACCATTAAAGCTGGGCCTAGGGCCTCTGGAACCCTCCTCCCCATGAAGTGGAAGTAGCCTAAATGGGGTTTTCTAAGATAGAGAGCTGAGGCTAAGATAAATAAAGCAAGCTTCTCCCTAGTCACAGAGGCGGCCGCATTCCTCTCAGGATCGACCGGGTCAACCACTATCATTGGGGAGTCAGAGTACTTAGCTCTAAGCTTTGCCTCAACACCCACACCCTCAGGATCTATGTAGATCTGGGGCTTCCAACCTAAAGCGGCTTTCAGCGTTTCCCTAAACCCGCCATAGTGTATTGCCAGGAGCTCCGCCAGATACCCGGAGAAACCCCCTATCCCCGTCTCAGCACCATAAACTCCTATACCCTCCATGAAAGACTTAAGTAACCTTATGTCATCCTCAAGACATGGTTCTTCATCAAGCTTCATCCTAACATACCTTGTATGAAATGGTGTTCTTTCAACTCCGAGCCCTCCACTTCCGGGTTTTTCAACCTTAACAGCTGGTATGAGTTCAACCTTCATCCCCATAAGGTTTACTGTAAGGTAAGGGTGTTCAGCGTATTTAACAATGTACGGTAGTGGTTTAATACACTCCTCTAATATAGGTAGGCTTCTGCTTTTAATCCATTCGCCTGTGACTCCATTGAATAAAATGAATACATCGACTTCCCACTTATCGGAAAGTAGTGTTCTCTTAGCGTAACTCCCTTCAGCTTCGATCTCCACTTTGAAGCTCTTCTCCGCTAAGCACCTATACAGCTTTCCCTCTAGGAGTTCGTAGAGTCTACTGAGTATCCCTAGCTGAACACTACTAGGTTTTAGTTTCTCCAAAGCCTCTAGCTCTACGCTTGTTCTCTCACATCTCATGAAGCTTTAACCTCGACGAGAGTCTCGTAAACAGGGCCCTGCTTTGTTAAGGTGCTCTTCTTAAGTCTAATCCTATCGACAACCATGCTGCCGAACTCGTAATCCTTCATATCATTTAGTATCCTAACAAGAGATGCTATATTCCTAGTACCTTTAACCCTTGCTAGTGTAAGGTGAGGGGTGAACTCCTCCCTTTCAGCTGGGATCCCGGCCCGCCTTACTATCCTCTCAACCTCCACTCTTAAGCTGGATAGCTCCTTGTAGCCCTCGCTCACCCCTATCCATACAACTCGCGGGTTTAAGGTGTTAGGGAAAGCGCCTAAGCCTTTTAGAGTCATATTGAAGGCCTTAAACTTAACCTCTTTTAGAGCTCTAGCAATCTCCTCGACAACGCCTCTTCTAACCTCCCCTATGAACCTTAATGTTATGTGGAGGTTGTAGGGCTCAACGATCTTTAATGGAACCCCTATGCCGGCTAGGGTATCAGCGACTCTAGCAACCCGCGATACTAGAAGGTGATCCTCTACATCGACGGCCACGAAAACCCTTAGTATCTCGCTCATAGCCCTACCATCACCCTCCCTCCTTAAGAGTTCTGCTCTATGCTTTATAAGATTGAGGTAGAGCTCCATGGTGTCTAGGCGTGCCTTCGCTGAGACGTTGAGGATACTGCTCGATAGAGGTTTTAGGTTCACAGTTATAGGGGGGAGTGTAATAGAGTACACTATAGGGTCTAAAGATTTAGGGGATGACATAGATTTATTCGTCGAATCACCCAGTGCAGTATTCGAGGAGAGCTACTATAGAATTGTGGCGGAGGAGAACGGCTGGGCCCTAGGCTACACATGGCTGGGAACTCCAAGGATAATAGCTAGGATAGGGGATGAGGAGGTCCCAGTGGAGTTCTACGAGAACATACACGATTTCTACATACCCCCTACATTCATAGAGAGAAGCGTCAGGGTAGACGTTGAAGGCATTAGAGTTAGAATGATACAGCTGGAAGACCACATAGCCTTGAAGGCTAGTTCAGGTAGAGGTATCGATATGGAGAGATTGAAAGAGATAGGTAGGCTTATAAAGAGAGGAAAACTCGTAGTAAACAGGGAGAAGCTACTGGAAGCTGTGTCAGAGTTTGAGGATAGAGAAGTTATTATAAGAAGGCTTAAGGAAACATCTATAATATGAGAGCGAGGATCCTCAACCCTCACTCGATGGTAGAGAGTTTGGTGAGAGCGGAGAACTGCCATCTGCTGAGAGGCGGTTTCCCGGCTTTCAGCTAATGTTATTGAGGGCTAGCGAGACGGCTACTGGGAGTATTCTAATCTTACCACCAGGTCTCCACTCTAGTTGTTTGGGGTAATATGATACACCTTTTATCCTGCTCAACCCCTCCTCTTCTCTGCCCTGATATATTAGCGCCCAAGCTTCTAGTATCCTTCTATCATTTACTTTTGATGGGGCACCTCCTCTTCCTACAATCTCTATGCCAATCGTTACATGAGCTCTAGATATGGGGATTACCGGATCGCATGTATATGAGAGAATCAACCCCCCATAGGCTATGGTGTACACTAGTATCTTATCCTCCAAGCTCAGCTCCTCTAAAACTCTCGAATCTCCGTAGGTGTAGAGGTTTAGAACAGCCTTCTCCACCTCACCGGGAACCTCTAACTCCTCATACTCTATGGCAGCCGATACAGCTAGGCATTCGCCCACCGCTAGCACCAATGCCGGTCTTATCCTAGCATAGCCCAAAACCTACATCACCATACCTTCAGAGGGCCTTCTATAAAGGCCTTTCGAGGCTAAAGCCGAGTTTATATCAGTTACTATTAGAGTGAATATATTGGCCATTAATCTTAACATGCTCATCAAACCCTCCTTGGTTAAAGAGCTAGTGTAAGCTAGCTTCGAGACGTTAATGAACTGAGGATCCTCCAGGCTAGGCTGTATAGCTATAGCACAATCACTACAAACCATTATCAAATCCCTCATCACATCCGAGGCCAAGACAATCCTATCCTCCCTACTAAGCTTTAACATGGAATCCCTGTGCTCCGGGCCGACCATAACACCTAGTGAGACAACAATCACATCAACCCTACCCTTAGGTTGTTGAATAGCAACATTAACCCTAACAACACCAGGAATCTGAACGAGAACAACCCACTCCACAGGAACGCCAGGAGGCACCTGCTCAACCTTAACCTCTAAACCCTCCTCAGCAAGCCACAAAAGTATCCTATCCCTACTAGGCTCCAAACCAAAACCCCACAACCTCTAACAAAACGCAGAAAACATATATAAACTCATAGAATACAACACTTAAACCACCGGGGGAACCCGCAGGTAAAGTGTAATAAGATCCTCGATTTAAACCTCAGAGAAGACACCCTAGTAGATGGCCGATTATAGCCTCTAACGTTTAATCCAACGAGATTACCTAAAACCTTTTTATGGAACCCCCATGAGGGTTTTATGAGGGGGGCTAATGGTAGATTCGGGGTTGTAAAGGTTGTGTTAAGAGTTGCGTATGTTGATGGTAGGGTTGTTGAGAGGGATGTTGTTGGAGCTATAAATATCGGTCTTAAATACCTCTCCTCAGATGGGAGCCCGGTGGCGTTGGGCTCGACTGGGGCCCATGAGGTGTGGGTGAAGCTAATGATCCCACAGCAAGACCCAACCCCGCTAACGGAGATACCGTTAGCGGGGAAACGCTAGAGAGCCGTTATGGTAAGAGAGTTCTACGTTATATCGTTGGGAGATAAATGATTGGCCATAAAATATAGTGGTCGGCAGTTTGCTGGGAAACGATAATCTTAAGCTTAGTAAGGGCTAAGATTATAGAATATATCCACGTTAGGGGTTATACTAAGATTGTATATTAGCGGGGGAGTAGCTTTTCTATTGTCACCTATAAGGTGAATGCTTAGGTTAGTCTTTTCATGTAGGCTTTCTCGAAAGTCCATATCATTGTATATGATGTTATTCCTAGGGTTGCTAGTGTTATGACATACGCGTATACCGCGGGGTAGTTGAGCCTATGCCAGCTATCCTCTATTAATGCTCCAAGCCCTCCCGTTAGTACGAAGCTTTCAGCTATGAATACTACTGCGTAAGCGGTACTCACAGCTATCCTGAGTCCTGTTAATAGACCTGGTATGATGTATGGTATTACAACGTAGATTATTAAGTGTAACTTCGATCCACCCATGCTCTTGACTAGGTCCTCGTATTCTCTTGGCGTTCTTGTAGCCCACTCCATAGTTGATATCGCTATAGGGTAGTAGGTTATGATTGATATAACGGCAATCTTACTCCACTCAACTCCTAGGATCCAGATTAGTATGGGTATTAGGGTCACATGAGGTATGGGGTATGTAGCTAGTATGAGGGGTCTTAAGACTCTACTACCAATAATAGTTCTTGAGGCTAGAAGACCTGAGAGGAGCCCTAGTGTGAGAGCCAGCAGTAGTGCTGTAACCACTCTTCTTAAGGTTATTAACGTGTTCTCCACTAAAACTCCGCTTATAAAACTCTTGTGGAGCTCCGCCACCACCTGTGCTGGTGTTGGTAGATATGGTTTCTCGAACGTAGTGGCAGCCACGTGCCATAGGGCGAATAGTAGTATTAAGGTGGCAGTTACTACTAGGAGATCTTGTAGTATCCCATAACCCTCCTTAACCTGCTCCAAGCCTCCTCGCCACCCTCGAAGACCTCGACTACCCTAGCAGGTCTTCCAGTTAGAATGTGGATTAAACCACCTTCGAGGAGAGCTTCACCAACGTTATGTGTAACAACTAGGATGAGTCTACTCCTAGCTAGACTCTTAAGGTAACTCCATAGGAGCTCCCTGCTCCCAGGATCTAAGTTAGCTGTTGGCTCGTCGAGGAGCACTATTTTAGAGTTTGAGGCTAGAGCTCTAGCCAGAGCAACCCTCTTCCTCTCACCACCTGACAAGTGCTTAGGATACCTATTAGCGTAGCCTAGAACCTCCATAGACTTCAAAGCCTCTAAAACCCTAAGCCTCCTTTCATTCCCATTAACCCCAGCTATCCTAAGTGGGAGCTCTACGTTAGCATAGACTGAAAGCCATGGGAGGAGCTCGTTATCCTGTGGTACGTAGCTAACATCACCTCTACCCAGCAACCCACCCTCTAAGGATATAGAGCCTCTTAGAGGATTTAGAACACCAGCTACGAGCTTTAGGAGTGTTGTCTTACCAACCCCGTTCGGCCCTAGGATTATATGTAACCAGGGGCCCTCGAAGACGTGGTTAAAGGAATCAAATATGTAGGTATCATCCCATCTATATTTGAACGTGAGATCCTCAATGTAGAGCTTCAACCCCACTGCACCACTAAAGCATTGTAATCCGGCTTACCGGCTATAAGCCCTCTCAGGAGAAGCCATGAGCTTACAAGCTCGAAGTTACCCTTAGGGTAAACAGATATCCTACCCCTCCACTCCGGTAACCACTTGCCTCTAAGCTCCTCTGGCACGAATACCCTTTCCTCTATGACACCCCTGTACTTCTCAGGGTTGGCTTTATAAAGCTCTAGAGCTTCATTAAGCATGGAGACTAGCCTTAGAACTACTTCTCTATCCCCAGCTGTACTAGATCTAGCTATGATCACCGACATAGTTATAGGCTCCTCAGACATGTCGTCTCTAGCGAGTAGTCTAGCGCCTTTAGCTAGTGCAAGGCTACCCCAGGGGTCTGGGAGTACTGCAGCCTCCACCCTACCCTCCATGAGCATCTGGAATCTAAGAGGGATACTTGGGATATCAATTAACTCAACCCCCCTAGGATCTATTCCAAGACGTTCTAGCATAATCCATGTGGCGAACTCTATGATCGTATTCTTTGAGACAGCTATCTGCTTCAAACTCCTCACATCCACCTCGCTACCAGGTGGTGCAAGCAGGTAGAAGAGGCCATCACTAGGGTGCTCGCCTAAAAGGAGAGACACTATCTTGATATCTACACCTCTATCAGCTAACATTAGGGATGTAATGGGGTCGTTTACAGCCACGTCTATTAGCTCAGATGTTAAGGCTGCATCTCTATCCCTAGCTGAACCAAAGAACCTTAGGGTAGCGTTAAAGCCGTATTTCGAGTATAGACCCTCAACATCGGCAACTATAAATGGAATAGAGTCTACTATAGGTAGCAATCCAATCCTCAATACAATAGGTTGGGGTACGCTGGGAGCGCCTTCTTCAACCAGCGGACCTTCAGACCGTATAAGCACATAAGCTACCGAGGTTAGGATTAGCAACGAGATCAAACCTATAACGATTAATGTGATAGACCTCAAACCAAACACCCTGATAGTATAAATCCCATACTCTTATAAGCTTTTCTACAGTTTAATAAACTAGTTTACATGTATATATAAGGTGAATATAAGGTTTTAAGATTTAACTCTGAGGTGGTGTCTTCGTGGCGCTCAAGGATTTAAGGGATGCTATTATAGCCTTAGAGAAATGGGGGTTACTTAGGAGGGTTAAGGTTGAGGTAAACCCATTGCTAGAGGTTGCTGAGATAGCTAGAAGGACTATGTACAGGAGGGGTCCTACTCTGCTATTTGAGAACATTAAAGGCTATCCAGGCTGGAGGATGGCTACGAACCTTTTCAGAGACATTGATACTATAAAACGACTTTTAGGTGTCGAAAGACTGGAAGATGTGGGGGAGAGGCTTGTCAAACCTCTTACGAGCCCTCCTCCTATAGGTTTAACTGATAAGCTATCGACACTCTTTGATGTTCTAAAGCTTGGTATGTACACTCCTAGGAAGGTTTCCAGGGGGTTATTCGAAGATAACGTTATAGAGTCTATGGGTTTTGATAGAACACCTATACCCAAAACTTGGCCTGGTGATGCTGGTAGGTACATAACCTATGGTCTCGTCCTCTCAAGGGATCCTGAGAGTGGTGTGAGTAACATGGGTGTGTATAGGGTTCAGATATTGGATGGTAGTAGAGCTGTTATGCATTGGCAGGTTCACAAGAGAGGGGCTTTAGCCTGGCAGAAGGTTAGAGAGCGTGGTGTTAAGAGGCTTAAGGTGGCTATAGCGGTGGGATCTGATCCGGGGACCATGCTGACTGGAGCCCTCCCAGTCCCTTACCCTATAGATAAGCTTCTCTTCGCCTCAGTGGTTAGGGGTTCAGCTTTAGAAGTTGTAGACCTAGATGGGGTTCTCGTCCCCGCTAACGCTGAGGTCGTCTATGTCGGTGAAGTTGATACTGGGATCTTGATCGATGAGGGGCCCTTCGGAGATCACAGGGGTTACTACACACCACCAGCAAAATACCCTCTCTTCAGGCTGGAGAGAGTGTATCATAGAGATAACCCGATATACTATTTCACAGTTGTCGGTAAACCTGTTCTAGAAGATGCATGGATTGGCAAGGCAGCTGAGAGGATATTCCTACCATTTATGAGAATGCTGTTGCCGGAGATTGTCGATGTAAACCTGCCACCTGAGGGGCTTTTCACGGGGGGTGTAGCTATAGTGTCGATAAAGAAGAGGTATCCTGGTCATGCTAAGAAGGTTATGCTAGGCTTGTGGGGGCTTGGGTTGTTCAGCCTGGTTAAGGTTATAATAGTTGTTGACAGCGATGTTAACGTCCACGATCTAGGTCAAGTTCTATATGCTATAAGCACATGTATGGACCCCCAGAGGGATGTTGTTGTAATACCCTATGCTGTGACAGATGAACTAGATCACACAGCCATGGAGGGAGGCTACGGGTCTAAGCTAGGCATAGACGCTACTAGGAAGTTTAAGGTGGAGAACTACGGTAGAGAATGGCCTGAAGAGGTTAGCCCCGATCCTGAGACGGTGAGACTTGTTGACTCTAGGTGGAAAGACTACGGAATCGACTAAGAGGTTAGAGGCATACACGAGGATCATTAGGCCTGTTACAGCCTTCTCAACAGTGCTCGCAGCTATAGGAGGCTTGTTCTACGCAGGTAACCCCTTGGAGTACTCTGGAATCCACATACCACTACTCGTTGTTATAGGCGTCGCGCTAGCGCATTTTAGCGTTAATGCTTTAAACGACTACCTAGACTATAAGAGCGGCTTAGACCTTCTAACCCCGAGAACGCCCTTCAGCGGTGGATCTAAGGTTCTCATAGACGGTATCCTATCACCTATTGAAGCTCTAGGGGTTGCAATAGCCCTTCTACTCCTAGCCTTAGCTATAGGGTTGTATCTAACACTGTACAGAGGGCTCCTGGTACTAGTATTAGCTGTTACAGGAGCTCTGATAATAGCTACGTATAACAAGTTCCTTGTTAAAATAGGTTTAGGGGAGATAGCGGTATGGGCTAAGGGTGTCCTAGTCTTCGTGGGAGCCCACTACACGGTAGCGGGGTTTATGACGTTAGAGGCTATAGCAGTAGGCATGGTTTATGGCGGGGTTTCAGCACTCATATTATATGCTAACTTCATCCCAGATGTGGAAGCGGATAGAGTGGTGGGGAGGAAGACCTTACCAGTACTCCTAGGGGGCAGAGCCTGGCTAGGGTATCTCATGATATCACTAACGGTAACCCTAATACTCATACTGCTAGTAACCTTAAAACTCCTAAACCCTCTAGCTTTCCTAGCGGTGATACCGTTAGCTTTAACATACAAAGTTGCTCTTAAGCTGAAAACCAGCAAGGATCTTAAGGATGTAGTTGAAGCTCTAGCGCTTAACGCTAGAATATGTAGAGGTGTTGACGTAATAGTAACCGTTGCTATCGTAGTTGGAGCTCTCCTCTAAGCCCCTCCGGCTCCTATGCTGGAGGTAAGCTAATCTTTTTAAGCTAACTGTTTTTAGGTTGTAAAGCGTTTTTTTGCTTGGTGGTGGGCTTGCCTGGAAGGAGGGTTGCTGTCGGCTCCGACGACTTATACCCTGCGGCTAGATCTGCTGTTGAGTACTTGAAGAGGAAGGGTTTTGAGGTTGTAACAGTTGGCTCTGTTAAATCTGGTAAGCCCGAGCCGTGGCCTAGTGTTGCGATCGAGGTTGCAGAGATGGTTGCCAGGGGTGAGGTTGACTGGGGCGTGCTCGTATGCTATACGGGGACTGGGGTTTCAATAGCTGCCAATAAGGTTAGAGGGGTTAGAGCAGCTCTATGCAATGATGCTGAGACAGCTAGAGGCGCTAGGTTGTGGAATGATGCTAATGTTCTGGCTATGAGTGGTCGTCTCGTAACAGAGGTTTTGGCTAGGGAGATTATAGATGCTTGGCTCTCCGTTGAAAATATTGATGAGAGTGAGAGGGGTAACATTGAGTTCCTGAAGCGATATGATGAGGGTAGAAGGTAGGGGAGGATAGGAGTTTGAGTATATGGGATAGGGTGGCTCGTGGTAGTATAGCGCTCTCCATAGGATCCATAGTCTCGCTAGTGATAGCATCTATAGGTAGTATCATTATAGCCAGGACGTTAGGCCCTGAGAACTATGGTTTAATACCAGTGATAATGATAGCACCAAACATGCTCATGGCGCTAAGCGATCTAGGCATATCAACTGCTATTACAAGATACGCTCCCATGAGAGGCTATGGTAACCCCTACATAGTGACAGGTGTTGCCATCAAGGCTGCCACGGGGCTTCTAGCCTCTCTAGCCTTAGCTCTAACAGCGGGCTACGTAGCTGAGGCCCTTGGAAGGCCCTACGTTGAGCCATATATTAGGCTTGTAGCAGTACTTGTAGTGGCAAACTCTATAGTATCAGCTGTGACATCAGCCCTCATAGGCTTAGGGAGTTACTTTACCAGCGCTGTTATACAGGCTTCACTAACAACCTTAAGGGTTATAGTTGGAGCAGGTCTTGTTGTAGCTGGTCTCAGCGTCCTAGGAGCGGTTCTAGGCCATGTTATAGCTTGGAGTGCCCTAGCACTTGTATCTCTAGCGTTACTCTTATACCATGTGGGTCTTAGTGGTAGACCATCACTTAGGATTGCGAGGGAGATGCTAGCTTACTCCACACCCCTCTACCTCCCAGGCCTCCTAGGCATACCTCTGGGGCAGCTCTACTACTCGATCCTAGCTAGGGTGGCGTCAAACTGGGATTTAGGGAACCTAGGTGTAGCAGGTAACCTTATGACCGTTATTGGTAGTGTTGGAGGAGCTATATCAACGAGCCTGCTATCAAGCTTCCCACTACTACTAGGTGATAGGGATGGCCTATCTAAGGCTGTTGAGAAATCTATAGTGTACACAGCTCTCATAATGCCGGCCATGGCTGGAGGTGTTATAGTGTTAGCTGAACCACTCCTACTAACCCTCTACGGCCACTCCTACAGCATGTCACCTTTATACGCATCGCTAACAGCTCTAGGCGTAATGCTAGCACCCCTAGGCTCCTACGTGTGGGGTGCATACATGGCTAGCATTGGTAGAACAGATGTGCTCCTCAAAGCCGGCATTCTAGGAGCTCTCACAGGAATCCCAATATACATCACCCTAACACTAACAACGGGGGTCATAGGGTACATAATAGCAGGTATCATAGACTCGCTCATCGTAACAACATATCTACTCACGGTAGCCTCAAACAACGGTGTCCACGTAGACCTAAGAACAACCTTTAAAATGATAACACCAACAATAATAGCTTTAACAACAGCAACACCAGCACTACTAATACCAGAGGACCCGCTAGTCAGATGGATACTAGCACCCCTAACCTACATATTAACACTAGCAATAGTAACCCCTGTGATAGCCGGATCAGAGGTGTTATCAGAGATAGCCATGGCACTAGGGAGAGCGGGCTTCATAGGGTCACTCATAGCACTAGCAATAAACATAGATGTTAGGGTAGCAGAAAAAATATGGGGGTCTGAAGGTAAACGTAGCTAGCTCCATCAACCTCTAAAGGCTTTTGGTAGCTTAATCCAGAGTAATGCTAGAAACACAGCTATAGCCGCCCCAGCTACAATATCGCCGGGAAGCCTTAACCATACCAACCTCTCAACATCGGGAAGAGACCATATAGCAGGACCTCCCCACGGAGTTTCAAGGCCCTTCAAAGCCCAATAACCGGAGGTGGTAACGAGATCAAACTGCTTAAGCATTAGAGGTCCTAGGGATAGGAGGACCTGGAGGTAGAAGCCTAGAGCGTATACCACAATAGCGTACCTAAGCCTCCTAAGCCAGCTATCGTCAAGAGCTCCAGCTAGGTAGAACGCTACAACCCACATGAGGATGGTTGGCGTCCCATAAGCCATGGGCATTGATAGGTGAGCGTGAACCATCGTACCCTGGCTTCCGTGGAGGTAGTAGTTTATAACAGGCATGTTGATCATACCAGCTCCAAAAGCTATAACACCCATAGCGCCTCCTAGTGCAGCTACGAGTATGAACGTCACTATGGTTTTCTGAAGCTCATTAACAAGCCTCCCTCTAAGCCATAATAGGATAGAATAGGCTATAACAAACCCTAGTGGGATGGCCTCAAGGGTGCTGAATACAGCGCCTACGTAAAGCCAGAATGTTGGTTGTCCACCCCAGTAGTAGTGGTGTGCTGTCCCGATCATACCCGTGGCTATCTCTAAGACAGCATCCACACCTGCTACCGTTAGACCTAAAACTGGTGGTATTACACCTGTTATTACGAGCAGTAGGATTAAGATGGTTATTACAATTGGAGGCCAGAATCCCTCCACAAAAGCGTGTATCGTAATCCACCTGAAGTACTCGTCAACAACAAAGTGATCCCAAGGCCTAACTATGGGTAGAGCTCCGATGAAAGCACCAACTCCTGTGCCCGCAAGTGCTATGGATAGTATTCTTGAGAAAGGTCTAGTCAGCTCAGGTCCTACCCTAGATGCTTTGTAGAAGAGGTACGCTAGATACCATGCAACAACAGCTATTAGGACCAGGTATAGTGTCCCCTGGCTGATAACAGGTCTACCTTGCGAGCCCACTATGAACCATAAGGGGTCCGGTATTAGGCCTAGATAGCTAGCCCATATGCCTAGCAGCGTTAGAATAGCTACGAGAGCCCCAGCTCCCAGGATTAAGATTACCCTTGAAGGGCTTAGGCTCACGCCAAGGTATGGGAGTGCGAAGAGCGAGAAGCTAACCCAGGTGACTACTATCCAGAGTATTGCTAGGTTGTAGTGTAGAGCTCTTGCAACGTTGAATGGTAGTATGCTGTTTATACCGTGTATGCCGTAGAGTGTTGTCTGCTCTGCGTACTTGTGCATTATGTAACCTCCAAGTAGGCCTTGAACTGAGAGTCCTAGAACAGCTAAGGCCATACCAATCAAAGCTATCCTCTGAGCCTTCGTTGGTGGC
The DNA here is from genome assembly GCA_020833325.1 of Desulfurococcaceae archaeon. Classification (GTDB taxonomy): domain Archaea; phylum Thermoproteota; class Thermoprotei_A; order Sulfolobales; family Acidilobaceae; genus DSZV01. The sequence goes on from JAJHQN010000002.1 coordinate 44,284, forward strand.
GGTAGGGTTACTGTAACCCTCTCGGCATGCCATTGCTCGACGAGCTTAGCTATTATAAGCCCTGCGATGACCATAGTGGAAGCTAGTAGTATGAAGAAGGTAATCCATGTAGCTTTAGTCACATCCAACTTGGGCTCAACGATACCAGGCATGTAGGGGAACCCGTTGGTATATCCCGCTAGGGCTGTCATAGCACCCCAGGTGAAGAATGCAACTATCTTCCTAACCTCCTCTCTATTAGTGATCAGGTTGGGTCTTAACCCGAGCTCCTCAGATCTAGGTCCTAGAAGCTCGGCGAAGTATTCTACTGCAACATCAAACCCTCTACCAAAGGCCTCGCTAACAACCACAACACCTCTACTACCATCTAGAACAGTAGAGTACCTTGGGTTAAACTCAACTTTAAGAGCTTCCCTAACATCCTTGAGAACCTCTGGGTTACCTAGACTAACAGGCTCCCTAAGCCCAGCCTCCCTAGCTAGGATAGCTAACGTGTAGGCTGTATAATCGATACCGAAATAGCCACCAAACCCCAGGAAGCTCCCATAGTCAAGGATACCATATCTCTGAGCAAGAACCTTACCCTCCTTAACATCATCCCCTGTAAAGAGAATCCTACCATCCCTTGTAACAACCTTCTCGGGAATAGGCGGCATATGAGTGAATGTATAGTAGGCCATAGCGAAATACACTAGGTACACTAGGATAGCAGCTATTAAAACCAGCGTACCCCAATCCCTCCAGTTGACCATACGTATTCCACCTTATCCAAGTATGTCTAATATGTAAAACAAAGTAGTATATGTTAGCCCTAAAATTTTAGGGGAAGCGTACTTATGTAGGAGAGTGCACTATGCGATCCACGACTCTCTCTAATCTTCGATTGTTGAAGGGGAAAACTATGAAACTTGAATTCACTCCTACATTTAGAGAAACATGTTATCTTCTAAGAATACCTTCAACTTCATTGAGGAGTTTAATTAGCTGTTCGTGGACCCCCGATCCTATAGTGTTGATCTCTATCTTCTCAAACTCCTCCACTAACCTTTCATCTTCATTCACACTCATCAGCTCATCGGCTATCTTGAATAGTACGTTATCCTCCTTGAATATATGCTCTCTGATTAACCCAACATAGCTTAAAGCACTATCCACAGCATCTCTCCTCGCTTCAGGATCTCTCTCGATGTTCTCTAGATCCTCTTCTAAGGCTTTAATAAGCCTTCTGCCGATATCGTGTTCCACAAGCATTACCCCTATAGGCCCTCCTTCTCTTGGAATACCCTTAGATTCTAAGAATGGGAAGAGAGCTCTCTCCTCTTTCCCGTGATGGCATTTATCTGTGAATTCCTTAAAGAACCTTAATAGTAGTGCGAAAACCTCCATGTTTACAGTTTCCCCTCTATATAGTTTTAATGCTGCATCCTCTAGTAAGCTTGCTGCCCTCTCTATCACTCTATGCTCCTCCATTAACGATTCCAGTGCTTTCATAGGCTTCAACCGGTGATATGAAAAGAGTTACTAGAGGTTAACACTAGTACCCCTAATATATTAGGGTTGTTCATGTCACGTTTAAGCTTCTACTTTTAGGTTTTCCCTACTCTATTATACAATTGAGTATGCTTGATTAGGTGTATTTCATGGCTAGGAAGGTTGTCGACGCATTAATAGCTATTAATAAGTTCGATTGCCCCCTCATGATAGCTTTAACTAGCATAGACTTGAACCCTAGATTTTACAACATTAACGTCTCTGAGTCTAAGGTAACACATATACTAGCTATAGAGGGGGGCGATGTTAAACGCCTTACAAGGATAGCGGGGAGACTGGGTTTAAAGGTTAGGTATATTGATACACGAGGAGGTATAATATGGATTGAAAACTATGCACCGTGTAGCTTTTGTAGAATACTCTTCAGCCTGGGTGGGGTACCTCTAAGCCTGGATCTTAACGATAAAAAAGTACCACTCTACAGGATATTACTTCCCAGTAGGAGATCGTTTCTAGCTATGAGGGAGAAACTTGAGGCCTCAGGTTTAGAACCTCAACTACTACGTGCCGGTTACAGGTTAAGGGTGGCTAGGCTAACACCTATGCAGATGAGAGCCCTCGTCATAGCCTATGAGAATGGATTCTTTGACTTCCCTAAGAGAGTGAATCTTGAGGCTCTATCTAAAATGCTGGGTGTGAAGCCGTCAACGTTAGATGAGATTCTCAGGAGGGGGTTGAGGAAGCTGGTTGAAGAGTATATCGCTAGAGAGGAGCCCATAAGACTTTGAATACCCTCTAGCAGCTCCCATCAGCTAGCATGGCCCGTCTTGGTTTGAATGTATTAACGCTTAATAACCTTAAGTTTTAAAAGTCCTCTTGGTGGGAAGAGCTTGGATGCTGAGAGGCTGGCTTACACTCTAAGCTATGCTAGTGAACTTTTCAAGGTGCTCTCCGATCCTACCAGGCTACTCATATTCATGTATTTAGCTAAAAGGGGTGAGGCTTCTGTTAAAGAAATTGCCGAGGCTCTCGGGAGACCTGAGAATCTCGTATCATATCATATAA
>JAJHQN010000050.1 GCA_020833325.1 Desulfurococcaceae archaeon
AACCCAAGCGTATTCATAGTCAGACCAGTTATAACAATCTATAAAAGCGATGTAGTAGAGCTAATAGCAGATACAAGCCTAAGAGAAACACTAAACATAAGAGATGGCCAAACCATAAGATTTAAGATAAGAACTATGGAAAACAACGAGTAGGGATAGGAAGAGGCATTAAATCAGAAACCGTAAACCCCGCTAAACCCAGTAAACCCACCGCCCTCACTTTAGGCTATGTGTTTTGAGTTTTACAAAATAGTAAAACTGGTTTATTTAAAGGTTGTTTTTAGCTTAGCTAGCTTAGATTAGGGTGGTCTTGATATGGGTTTAACATCGGCTTTAAGGGTTTTAGCTCTAACCCTAGTCTCTCTAATAGCATCACAATCAATACTACTAGCATACGCTGAAAGAACAGTAGATCCATATTATTAGCGATATCAGCTAGGTTAAAATCTACAAATACAGCTCGACTAGAGAAGCATACGTTGAGATCGAGGATTACACTGTTGACTCAAAATCTAGAACAACTACATTCACAGTAAAACCCGGAGATCCCATAATAGCTATAACATCTAAACCCATAACGCCAGGCGGTGAAGGTGCTAAGATAGTTTATGTTGAGGGGAGGATGACCCCACATACAAAGTCTAAGGTAGGACAGCAAACACCTAAGACCACGATAGCTCAGGAGGGTGGGGAGTATGTGAGAACAGCACAGCTAGAGCTTGGTGTTGCTATGGAAGCTAAAGAGTCTAGGATGTGGCTCTATGTGGTGGTAGCTGTTATGGGCTTAGCGGTTGTAGCCTCTATACTGGCTCTTAGGATGAGGAGGATTTAGTAAACCACTACTCCAACATCTTTTCTCCTCCCACTTTAAATCAAATCCTCTGGTTTTGGCGGTATTAGGGGTTGGGCTCCGCTTCCATATTTCTCGGAGACCTCTTTTATAGCCTCCCTTATCCTCTTCTCTACATCCTCAACTGTTATCTGGGGGTCTACTAAAGCTCCATCATATACTGCTATCTGGTTGTTAACTATGACTAGTTTTGGTTTAACATAGCCGCTCATAACATCCTCTAGGTTCCCGTCGAAGGCTACCATGTCTCCGTCGTATGGTATTTCGTATAACTTGTAGCCTCCTATGGTAGCGGTTCTGGCTATAACCTCTAAGGGCTCTTTGAAAACCCTTCTTATTAACTTCAGATGTTTGGGTGTTGTTCCAAGTAGTAGTGGCCAGTCGCTCCCGAAACTCGATATACCTGCTAGGCTCCCTCTAGTTCTACCGTATAGTATGATGTTTGTTGTAGGGCATGAAACGCATTGGAGGCCCACCTCTTGGACATCATCGTCTATGCAGTGGACAGGGATTATTTTGACAGGGTATGGGGGCTCCCCTAATATCCTCTTAAACTCCTCTAGCTCGGAGACCCCCTCACCTAGATGTAAACCTACTATCCCATCACCTCTACTTGCCAGGCTTAAAGACTCCCTGATAGTAGTAACCCCGGCCATGCCCAGGCTGTGTATGAAAACACCCATCCTAGCAAACCCATCGCTAACAAGCATGCTAACCCTACTATAATCACTTACAACCTCACCTAGAGACCAGCCAACCCTATCCATAACAGTTGGGAGGAGGACGAGTCGAGGTCTAACTCTAAGCTTAAACCAAGCCCTGACATTAGCTGCAAGCCTACCAGTCAAAGCCAGCAACGTAGTGCCTTCGAGGAGAGCTCTAACCATAGTTAGATATGATAGCTTAGATGCTACACTAAGATCCCTCCTCACCATAACCTCATCAACAACCATATCCCTCCCTCTAATCCACTCATAGGAATTCCTCCACCTAACACCACGCCTAAGACCACCATCGACAACCTGAGGGTGAGCATGGCCGTCACTAAAACCGGGGACCAGGACAACGTCGTAGTAAGCATCCTCCCTAAAGGGGGCCCTAAAACCCTCAACAATCCTACCATGAACAACAGCTATACCAGCCTCAATAACCCCCATGAGGGGAACCCTCCCGGGGAGTTGGATGCTTTACCTTAGATGGTGTTGAGAGAACCTATTAACCTTAACTATAAAACGTTAAACCCGCATACAGGCCTAGACTTACAATTCTTTAACTTTAAATATAACAGGAGGGCTATGGGGTGGGCTGTGGAGCGATACGATGTAGTGGTTGTAGGCTCGGGGATTGTGGGCCTCCTTGTAGCATATGAGCTTTCAAAACGCGGTGTTAGTGTTGCAGTTGTAGATGAGAACTTGGAGCCAGGCTTCGGTGTCTCTAAAGGCCATGCCAGTGTTATACATGTAATCCAACCCCCATTCTCCTCCTTGAAGAGCGTGTTGGCAGTACATGGCAATAAGCTCTACGATAGGCTTGTTGGAGAGTTGGGGGTTAGGTATAGGAGGTTGAAGGCTTTACTAGTTGCTAGTAACATTGATTTTTAGGTGAGAAAATTTGAGGTTGTGGTCCATACACCCAAAATACCTAGATACTAAAGGACTTCTTGGATTATGGAGAGAGGGTCTGTTAGCTCAGAAATGCTTGCTAGGACTTACCAAAGGTTATGTGAACCATCCGCAGTTAATTAGATTTAAGCAGACTTCAAATCCATCACTATATATTGGTACGTACCTATACTACGTATACCTAGAAGGTATTAGAAGAGGATACAGGTTTAATTTAAGCAAGATAAAAACCTACGATCTAACTTTAGAGAAAATTCCTGTTACAGTTGGTCAGCTAAGGTACGAGTATCAACACTTACTAAATAAATTAAAAACACGTTCGAAGACACATTATGAGTTGATAAAAGACCTTAAAGAAATAGAGCCACATCCTCTTTTTAAGATAGTTCCAGGAGAGATAGAACCTTGGGAAAAGGTGAATTTTCAATACAGGTAATAATATAATTCTAAAATAAATTTTTATATCCATCTCTCCTAAAATTAATAGGATAATTGATGGTTGTTATTAAAGGCGAAGGTCTTACTTTCGATGACGTATTATTACTTCCTAGACCTTCAAGCATAAATTCTAGAAAGGAAGTTGACACAAGCACCTTTTTAACAAAAAAGATCAAAATCAACATTCCTATTGTTAGTAGCCCAATGGATACTGTTACAGAAGCAAGATTGGCAATAGCTATAGCAAGAGAAGGTGGTGTTGGAGTTATTCACAGGTTTATGTCAATCGAAGAATAAGTAAGAGAAGTTATAGAGGTTAAAAGATCAGAGGGAATAATCATCGAAAAACCTTACACAATTTATCCCAACGCAACTATAGATGATATGCGTAAGATGTCAAGACAATATAAGGTAAACAGTTTTTTGGTGGCGGATGAATCAAATCATTTGCTTGGATGCTTTACCTTAGATGGTGTTGAGAGAACCTATTAACCTTAACTATAAAACGTTAAACCCGCATACAGGCCTAGACTTACAATTCTTTAACTTTAAATATAACAGGAGGGCTATGGGGTGGGCTGTGGAGCGATACGATGTAGTGGTTGTAGGCTCGGGGATTGTGGGCCTCCTTGTAGCATATGAGCTTTCAAAACGCGGTGTTAGTGTTGCAGTTGTAGATGAGAACTTGGAGCCAGGCTTCGGTGTCTCTAAAGGCCATGCCAGTGTTATACATGTAATCCAACCCCCATTCTCCTCCTTGAAGAGCGTGTTGGCAGTACATGGCAATAAGCTCTACGATAGGCTTGTTGGAGAGTTGGGGGTTAGGTATAGGAGGTTGAAGGCTTTACTAGTTGCTAGTAACGCTGTTCAGCTCGCCATTCTACCGCTCCTCTACATTGTATTAAAACTTCTATACGAGACTAGGGGTTTCAAGGTCGGCATAGTGGGTGGTAGGGAGTTACGTGATGTAGAGCCTAATGTGAGAGGCTGGGCTGCTATAGCTGTAGACGGCTACGCTATAGTCGACTCTTTCGATCTAATCTACAAGCTCTTCGAAGCTTGTAGATCCTTGGGCGTGGTATTCCATCTAGGAACCCGGGTTACCGGTGTAAATGTGTCCCAGGATTGCGTTGATATTGAAACTACGCGGGGCTCCCTTAAAGCCTCATTCCTTGTCAACGCTGCAGGTCTCAACTCTGATTACATAGCTTTACAGACGGGTTTTAAGGTTAGAGTGGAGGGTAGGAGGGGTTCAATGCTGGTATTTGATAGGCTGCAGGTTCGCAACATAGTAACCCCCCTAGTGCTCTTAGAGCGTAGAGGCACCAAGGGGGGTGGTGTGATTCCAACAACGTGGGGTCACACGATATGGGGGCCTAACCTGGCTAGCGACATCTCCAAAGGGGATAGAGGGGTGTACCATGAAGATGTAGCGGTTCTACTTAGAAGGTTTAGTAGGATAGTCAAGGTTAGAGGAAGGATTATTAAGGCCTATGCAGGGCTTAGACCTACAAGCCATAAGGGGGACTTCATAATAGCGTACTCGCCTACAAGTAGGAGGGTTGTAAACATAGTAGGCATAGACTCTCCCGGTCTCACAGCAGCTCCAGCTATAGCGGTCATGGTATTGGATATGCTTAGGAAGGCTGGTTTAAAGCTGGGTTTGAAGAGGAGGCCTCCAAGCCTAAGGTATCTTTCGACACGTGATAAGCTTGTGCTAGGTTTGAGTGTCCAAGGTGATGAGGGGGTTATAGTGTGCCCTTGTATGAGTGTTAGCCTAGCTGATATAGCTAGGGCTGTTAGAGGAGGTGCTAGAACCCTTGATGGGGTTATATTCAGGACTAAGCTGGCCATGGGCTCCTGCCAGGGCCAGCATTGTCTTGGGAGGGCTTTGATCGAGTTCTCAAGAATGACTGGTGTTGAGCCAAGATATGTTGTTAAAGGCGGTGAGGGGTCTTGGATAGTGGAGTAAATGTCATAGCTGGAGCCGGCCTATCAGGGTTAACGCTGGCTAGGGAGCTCCTAGATAGAGGGTTTCAGGTTAGAGTCTTAGAGCTTAGAAGGAGGGTAGGCGGCATATCCATCATCGATGGGGACGCTAGAAGAATACTGGATAAGCTCTCAGATATCCCCGTAGAGCTGGAGAAAGCTATTGTAAGGGTAGGCGGTAGAACCCTAGCAGTCTCCAGGTCAGGTGTTGAAGGGGTAGTGAGAGGTATTACGGCTATAGGTTTTAGAGTGCCCTCACCAGCAGAGCTGGGCATCCTAGGTGATAGACCCTCAGGTGTCTTCCCATTCCACGTCGCACTAGATCTAACCATGGAAGGTCTAAGTATTGGTAGGAGAATAGCCATATACGGGTATAACAGGTATAGTGTACTCCTAGCTGAAAAACTCCTAGAAGCGGGTGCTAGGGAGATCTACATAATAGCACCGGAGAAAACCCCGATTAAAACCCCGGATCACATAGAGGTTCTAGAGGGGCGTGTGAGGAGAGTTAAGGGGGTTGCGAGGGTAGAATCAGTCCTAGTGGGGAGCAGTATACTTGAAGTTGATACGCTTGTAACAGCTATATTCAAAACCTGGAACCCCTTCCCCAACTTCGATGTGGTAGGCCACGCGGCTGTAGAGGTCTACGAACCTCAAGCTCTAGTTGAGACCTCTAAACTTCTAGCTGATAACATGGCCTGTGAGTCAAATGAAAGGATCGGAGTGGTGGTGGAAGGTGACATCCAGGTGTTTCCTAGGGTTGTTAGAAGATGTTTAAAGAGAATCCTCATAGCAAGACCTAGAGGTGGGAGGGTTAAGGTTAACGGAGTGTCTGTAGACCTAAGTATGGGGTATGCTGTGGTTGACGTAGGTGGTTTGAGCTCCGTGAGAATCTCAGTTGAGGGGGTGTGAGGTGTGAGTAGAGCTTATGGTGTTATAGATGTGGGAACTACTAGTATTAAGCTTAAAGTCTATGATGGCAATTTCAATGTGGTTTACGATGAGAGGGTGTACGCTAGGACTCAGCTATCAAGTGATATGAGGGCACATAACCCTACAATCTTGAAGGAGGCTTTCGAGCATTTCATTAGAAAAGCTCGTAGCCTAGGAGTTAGGAGGCTTGGGATTTCAACGTATAGAGCTTCAGTCCTAGCATGGGATAAGAATGGTAACCCTCTAACAGATATCATAACATGGCTTGATAGAAGGCCTGCAGAAGTGTTATCCAGGCCCCTCTATAGGATCTTAAAACTCATACCTCCCCTCGATAAGATACTAAGAGTTGATAGCCCAGCTGTTAAAATGAAGTGGTTACTAGAAACAAGAGGAGATCTAAAGGCTAGGGTTGAGAGGGGTGATGCCTACATTGGAACCGTCAGCTCCTACATTGCATTCCTGGTGTCGAGGAGATATGTTAATGATGTGACAAACGAGACTCTAACAGGTCTACTTCACCCTAAAACATTGAAACGCCTTACGGTAACCTATGAAATCCTCGGAATCCCCAAGGCTGTAGACCCAGAGGTTGTAGATAACAATGCCTACATAGGGTCTGTTGATGGTGTAGATGTGGTAGCTTTGATAGCTGATCAGCAGGCTGCAGTTATAGGGTCGTCTTGTTTTAACCTAGGCTGTGTTAAGCTGACAAGTGGAACTGGGGTTTTCGCTGATACACCAACAAGGGATTTCATGATGCCAGGAAGGGGTTTAATACCTGTTGTCCTATACAGTATTGATGGACGTAGAGGTTACGGTATCGAAGGGTTTAACCAGTCAGGTGGTACGGTTCTAGAGTGGCTCCTCTCAGTAGAGCTACTAAGGGATCTAAGTGAGGTGGACGAGCTAGTGGAGAGGGCTAAGGCTAGTATTGTATTTCAGCCATCAATAACCGGGATGAGCTTCCCGACATTGAGGAGCTATGGTTCGGGTCTATTATACGGTATGAGGCCTGGGATGACGAGAGCTGATGTGGTGAGGGGTTTCATTGAGGGTTTAGCCTTAGCATCCTGTAGTATTGTTAAAACAGTGGGGGAGGTTGCAGGTGGTGTCAAAGTTATTAGAGCTGATGGTGGTGTTAGTAGGAGCTCCTCCTACCTTAAACTCCTATCAACAGCTTGTGGAGTAGCTGTAGAGCGTGTTAGAGGTTGCGATGCCACGGGCCGGGGTGTGGCTTTACTTGTAGCACTATATGAAGGTGGTATTAGCTTCGACGACCTAGTGAGGCTAACTGATATTGATTTAACTGTAAAACCCGGTGATAGCGTTATTAAGACTGATTTGAGGTTGTGGGAGGAGAGCTCCAGATGGGATTTGAGGGTTTCATAGCCGAGGCTCGTAGGTTGTTAGGTGATAGGGTTTACGTTGAAGGCGATATCATAGATAGGTATTCTAGGGATTGGTGGCCTCTGGCAATCCTACTTGAGAAGATGGGTCTATGGAGTTCTAGGGCTAAGGCTGTATTGTTCCCGGAGAGTGTTGAGGAGGTATCTAGGCTTGTTAGGCTAGCTGGGGAGCAGGGGGTCTGCATTATACCGTACGGTGGTGGTTCTAGCGTTACAGGAGCTACATCGCCTAGGGAGGGCTGCGTTATACTAAGCCTTTCAAGACTTAATAGGATCCTGGAGTTCAGCGAGGAGGATCTCATAGTAACTGTTGAAGCTGGAGCTCTGCTAAGAGAAGTGGAGTTATGGCTTAACGAGAGGGGGTACACGCTACGCTACACCCCACAGTCCTTCGACATAGCTAGTGTAGGTGGGAGCATAGCAGCAGGCGGGGTAGGTCAGTATACTACAGGCTATGGTGGTATAGAGGATGTAGTTGTAAACCTAGAGGTTGTCCTACCAACAGGTGAGGTTGTATGGACTAGGAGTGTTACAACCCCTAGATCCGCAATGGGGCCCGACATTAAATCTCTCTTCATAGCATCAGAGGGGTCTCTAGGTATCATAACCAAGGCTGTCCTAAGAGTAATACCTAAACCAGAGTACGTCCTTAAAGGGGCCTTCGAGGTACCAAGCTTCCAACTCGGGCTGAAGGTGGTTAGAGAGCTCCTACTAAGAGGGTTTAAACCCGCTATAGCCAGGGTTAGCGATGACAGGGAAGCGTTACTTAGGTTCGATAGGAGCAGGCCAATACTCCTTCTAAGCTACGAGGGCTGGGATAGCGATCTAGTAACACTACTCTGGAGTAAAACAGCTAGACATGTAGAGTCGATGGGAGGAGTCTACGTTGGAGAGGAGCTCTTCAACAAATGGCTAGACCAGAGGTTCAAGTACTTGGATGAAATGAAGCTCCTAGACTCCCTAAACCTGTGGTTTGAGACAATAGACATAGCTACAACGTGGTCTAAAGCTTATAAAGCGTATACAGGTGTGAGAGAGGGGTTAGAGAGGCTTGGAAACATAGCGATGATGTGCCACGCCTCCCACTTCTACCTAACAGGAGTAGCACTATACTTTACAATAGTATACGAGAAGAACCCGGAGCTCTACTGGAGAATAGTGGATACAGCCTTAGAACAAGCTATGAGAGCAGGAGCAACACTAAGCCACCACCACGGCATAGGATTGCTTAGAGCGAAATGGGTTGAGATAGATCCAGGACAGTCCAGGGTAGTACTAGAGAGGGTTAAGAAAGCCCTCGACCCAAAGGGGGTATTAAAGCCGATATGGTAGACGACGGCAACGTAATGTTATAAAACTCGATAACCCCAAGTTTCAATTAGAGTAATATGTGTGAACGTTAAGCATATTAAGCTCTCATGGAGTACGGTATACTAGGGGTTCGTCTTGGTCGATATGGTGACAGTACTATCAATACTAATACCGGTGCTAGCCTCCATATTGGTAAGTGTAGCTTCTCTAGCATACTGGCTTGGTAGGAGGTTTACTTTAATCGATGAGAGGTTTGAAAAGGTTGAGAGGGAGTTTTCTAGCTTTAGGGATGTCTTCATACAGTATAACGAGATCCTCGTATCACTACTTGAAGCTAAAGGTATGCCATCTAGGGGTGAGGTTTTAGCTCTTAAGGGTTTTCTAGGTTCTCTGAGACCTCAGCCCACCTCTAAGTATTATACTGAGGAGGTTGCTAGGAGGCTTGACGAGCTTCTAGCCAAGGATCCCGAGGAGCTTACATTAGCTGATCTTAGGGAGCTTGATAGGATTGCTGACCTCATATGGAATGAGGGCTACGAATCTGGTAGGATGGATTTGAGAGAGTATGCTATGAAGCTTAAACTATACGTCATGATGGTTAAAGTTGTCTTCATATACCCTAAGCTTAGAAAACTTAGAGAGGAGGGTGTGGTGAAGCCTCAATCTCAGCCTTCACGCTAGGGGTGTCTGATGGCTAGGGTTTCTATGAGTAACCTTGATGTGAATGTGTGGGTTTATAGATCTACTGGTCTTGTAGGTGGTAGAGTTGATAATGTGTATACTCTAGGAGATACTATATACCTTAAGCTTAGGGTAGGTGGTAGCATTAGGTTCTTAGCCTTGGAGGCTGGGGTTAGAGCTCATGTCACCAGTAGGGTTTCGAAGTTGGAGGAGGCGTCTCGCGGGTTCCCCTCTGTTGTTAAAAGGCATCTTAGGGATAGGAAGCTTGATGGTGTCGAGCAACTTGGCTTCGATAGGGTGTTGAAGTTCGCGTTTTCAGGCGGGGTAGAGCTATACGTTGAGCTTCTGCCAAGAGGGTTTGCAGTTTTAGTTAACGAGGGTAGGGTGGTTGCAGCTTCTAGGTATGCAGAGTTGAGAGATAGAGTTGTAAAGCCTGGCGTCCAGTACAGGCCCCCGCCACTTCAAACCGTTAACCCGTTCAAGTTAAGCTTAGAGGATCTAGCTTCTAGAGCTAGTGTTGGCGTGGATATTGTTAGGGGCTTAGTTAGAGGTGTTGGGCTGCCTGGTGAGGTTGCAGAGGAGGTTTTATTTAGAGCTAACGTGAGCTTAGAATCAAATCCTAAGACGCTGGGCTTCGATGTTTTCAGGAGGGTGTGGGAGGAGCTCGGGGATCTCTATAGGGAATCCCTTGAGGGTAGGGGTTACCTTTTGCTAAAGGAGGGCGCACCCTTTGAGGCTACGCCCTTCAAGCCTAGGAGGGTTGCTGAGGGCTTTGTTAAAGAGTTTGATAGTTTCGATGACGCTCTAGACGAGCTATTCTCTTCAAGGGTTACCTTTGAGGATCAACATTTGAGAGATGAGATTGCTAAGCTTGAGAAGAGCCTCAGGGAAGCTGAGGATCTTGAGGCTAGGTATAGAGCTGAGGCCGGTGCTAGGAGGTTGGAGGCGGAAATTCTAGCTAGGAACTATGGGGTGGTGGAGTCGTTGATTGAGTGTGTTAGGAAGTCTTGGAGGTTGAGGGATGTGAGTAGGTGTGGTAGCGTTGTAGAGGTTGATTTCAATAAAGGCCTCTACTACGTGGATATAGAAGGTGTTAGAGTGAGGCTTAACTATGGAGAGGGGGTTCAGGACGCTATAGTTAGGTTGTACAGGGAGGCTGGAGAGTTGGAGGGGAAGGCTAGGAGGGCTAGGGAGGCTGTAGTGGAGGCTCTAGGGAGGCTTTCAGAGCTAGAGTTGAAGGCTAAAGCTAGAGTTGTAACTCTAAGAGCTAGAGCTAGGAGGATAGCTTGGTTCGAGAGGTTTAGATGGACTTTGACATCCAACGGGTTCCTCGTAATAGGTGGTAGGGATGCTAGCCAGAATGAGAGCTTAGTTAGAAGATACCTGGATGAAAGAGATCTCTTCCTACACGCTGATATACAGGGAGGCTCGGCTGTCATAGTCAAAACACAGGGTAGAGAGCCCTCCAGGGAAGATGTGGAGGACGCAGCTATCATAGCTGCATGCTACAGTAGAGCCTGGAAGGCTGGTTTAGCGAGCGTAGACGTGTACTGGGTTTACGGAAACCAGGTTTCCAAAAGCGCCCCAGCCGGAGAGTATCTGAGGACAGGGGCTTTCATGATCTACGGTGAGCGAAACTACATACGTGGTGTTAGACTACTGCTAGCTCTAGGACTAGCATTGGATAATGAAGGAAACCCCCTAGCTTTCGTGGGGAGCGAGAGAGTAGTTAGGAGAGCTTCAATAGCATACACCATCCTAGCACCCGGAGATAGCAGATTAGATGAAGCTGGGTTGGTTAAAGACGAGCTTGTTAAAACCTTGGATAGCGAGAGTAAACCCCTAGCCATGGCCTTAGACGTAGAACAGATTAAAACTCTAATACCTGGAAAATTTAGAATCCTTAAAGTTGAAATAGGAGAGGGAGCAGGTCTAGGAGTTCTCTAGGAGCCTAATAGCTTTAGGAGAAGCGGAGCTCCTGCAACGAGATAGTAGGAGGTAAGTGATTTGGAATATCTAAGTTTATAGAATAATGTTATAAGCTTCAAACCCTCCTTATAGTATTAACTGGGAGGTGTTAGGTGTTTAGGAGAACGCTTATATCTATCCTAAAGCATTATGATAGCCCCCGGAAGCTTTCAAGGC
>JAJHQN010000051.1 GCA_020833325.1 Desulfurococcaceae archaeon
ATGCTATCAACTAGCTTATCAACATCCTCTAGGCAGTTGTAGATGTAGAAGCTTGCTCTTACACTACCGTTAGAGGCTCCTAGTTTATCGTGTAGCATGTGGGCGCAGTGTAGTCCAGTTCTCACAGCTATCCCCTGCTGGTCTAGCCATAGACCTACCATGCTTGGATCCACGTTTCCAACGTTGAAGGCTACTATACCCAGCTTTACCCTAGCATCTCGGGGACCCAGTATCCTTATTTTATCTCCTAGCTCTTCCAGTCTCCTCAAGGTGTATGATGTAAGCTTCCTCTCATGGGATTCAATATCCTCCATGCCGAGCTCCTCCAGGTATCTTACTGCTTCCGTTAGGCCTACAGCTTCGACGATAGGTGGTGTCCCAGCTTCAAATCTCCACGGGAGGTCGTCCCACTCTATGGTTATTTCACCTCCGCCTAGCCTAACCCTCTTAACAGTACCACCTCCACCTAGTGGGGGTTCTAGGTTCTCTAGTACATCCCTTCTACCCCATAACACTCCTATGCCTGTAGGGCCTAGCATCTTATGACCGCTGAACGCTAGAAAGTCTGCCTCAAGCTCTCTAACATCAATCTTCATGTGTGGTACTGATTGTGCTCCATCTAATGCTACGAGAGCTCCAACACTATGAGCTATCCTAGCTACACGTCTAGCATCACTAACATAGCCTGTAACGTTTGAAGCGTGGCTGAACGCTACAACCTTGGTCTTCTCGCTTACCATCCCTTCTAGGAGCTCCCACCTAGGCACACCATTGCTATCCACCGGTAGTAGCCTCACCTTAGCTCCCACAATTCTAGCCACTCTCACCCATGGTAGTATGTTGCTATGATGATCAGCCTCGGTTACTATAACCTCATCCCCCCGGCCTATAACGTTGTTGAATGCTAGCGTTAAGGCTAGAAGCTGTACAGCCTCTGTTGTGTTTTTAACGAATACAACCTCATCCCAGCTCTTAGCGTTAATAAACTTAGCTACAACATCGTGAGCCTCCTCGTAAGCCCTAGAAGCCTCCATACTAAGAGAATACACACCCCTATGGACATTAGCATAGCTATGCTCCATGAAAACCCTCATAGCCTCTATAACACTTCTAGGTTTGAGAGAGCTAGCAGCGCTATCGAGGTACGTTACACCCCTTTCGAGCTCTGGAAAGTCTAGTCTTACAGCTTTACAGTCCAAGAGGTGACACCTAGAGCTTCCTAACCTTCAACACATAGCTATAACCGTCGCCATCGAAATCAACGATCTCCGTAGGCCACCTAGATATAAGCTTCATAACCATAGATGAGGGGGCGAAATCTTCCTCTCCAACGACAACAATCACATCGCCGGACGAGGCCTCCTCAAGAGTTACCATTAGCCTAGCCGAAGGCTTATCAGTACAAGTCTTCCAGGCCTCTTTCGTAAGCTCAACTTTCTTCTCAGCCAAAACCCACACCCTATTAAACGCAGTAATCCTAAGGCTATTATGTTTATGTTATAACCAGAAGCCCATTTGGAATAGCGTGTAAATATAAGTTAACAGGCAAAACGTGTTCTGTATTAAACGTAAAAGGTGGGATTACATTTTAAACATTTATAGCTAACTATAACTTTATAACATAACCTATAAAAGCCTCGCTTAATAATAGATAGTATGGGTGGGAGAGATGGATGCAAAGCGTATCTTAAGGAACGCGATAGACGTGTTAAGAGGAGAGGAGAGAGGAGTAGGACTCGATAGGTTAGAGCTAGATATGCTCCCCGATAGCCTATCCAAGGAGATACTAGTTATGATGGGCTTAGAGTATGAGAGTGAGCGTAGGAGGGAGGAGCCACCGTTAATCCTCCTAGCTCTAAGACCGTAACTTATAACAGCTCTAGAACCTACTAACAACTCGGTGGACTGCTTGGATGCTAGGAGGTTCTGGAGGTCTAGCGAGGCTATAGCATCAAGCTACCTTGAATCCAAAGGTTATAGGATCATCGATGTCCACAGGAAGGTTTTAGTTAACGGTGTCGAGGTATCAGATGTGGATATAGTAGCTGAGAAGGATAACGCCATCTACGCTGTCGAAGTTAAGTCTGGTGCTGTGGACTTCGACTCTCTAAGGCAAGCATATGTTAATGCGAAGCTTCTAGGAATGAAACCTATGGTTGTTGGAAGGGGTTTAGCTGATGGCAAAGTTGATGCTGTAGCTAGAGAGCTTGGAGTAGAGGTGCTTGTACTACCAGATCTAGTGGTTACATCGTTAAACGAGATTAGAGAAGCTGTCTATGAAGCTGTCTACTCTGCTTTAAACGAGCTCCTGCTAACTATAAGCTCGTGTAGTGAGGTTGAAGAGGAGGATTTGAAGGTGTTAGAGGCTGTGGCTGAGAGCGGAGTGTTAGCAGATGCCGCTATGCGATTAGGGCTTAGCGAAGGCGAGCTAGCTTCTAAGATAGCTTCTTTGAGGGAAAAGTACTTTCTACCTAGGGGCAGGTATCAGAGCCTGGTCCTTATAGCTAGGATGCTTGTGATGTGTAAGAGGATGCTTGGAGGTTCTCAGGCTCACTCATAGGCTAATATAGCTTGCTCGGAGGCTCTTCAAGTGGGGTTGGGAGTGTCTAGGCGTCTTTTAAAATGGACTATCATAGCTCTCTTAACACTACTTCTACTAGGAGCTCTAAGGGTGTCGGCTGAGAGTGTAGATGTTAAAGTGGAATTCGAGCCTAGGGCTGTTAAGGTTAAAGGTCTTATCCTACCCGGTGATATAGTGGATGTTAACGTTCAAGTTACGGCTACACAGTTTGAGGGTAACGTGGTTAAAGTGGCCTACAGGGTTTACTGCTCTAAGGGTTTAGTGGTGGAGGTTGCCGGAGAAGGAGGTCTTACCGTTAACTTGGTTGAGAGGAGAGGTTCGGCTAGCTTTAGCTTGGAGATCCCCTGGTGTAAGGGTTTAGTGGTGGAGGTAACCTCTATAGAGCCTAGCGGTGGATTCTCTAGGGCAGTCATTGATCTAGGCCCTGAGGTTAAGGTGAGTTTGCTGGAGCCTAGAGATCCTTTCCTAGGCGAGAGGCGTGAAGGTGGGTATTTAATAGTGAAAGTTCTCACCAGGGCTAACGTAGAGGGCGAGGTGGGCTTGTTGGTGGTGAGGGATGAGACTCTAGGCTTAACATTATTGGAGAGGAGTGTTGAGATAGCTGATGGCCGTATCCACGAGCTCTACATAAAGGTGCCTGAAAACCCTAGGAGACTGTGGGTTTTCAAGGATCTTAATATGTTACACAGGATATCAATAGAGTATATGGGGGTAGATAGCTATTCCGGTAATAACATAACCTACCTCTACGTAATAGTGGTGTCAAGCGACCTGTGGAGAATACCTTGGGCAGCTAGCTTAGCTCTAGGCTTCCTCGTTATCCTAGTAATAGCGTCCTATATTACTAGAAGGCTGTATAGCTCTTAGCGTCCAAGTGGAATCCCCTCTCTTCAAGAGGAGGAGTGGTTATTCGAGCTCCTTAATAACATATACACTGTTGGCATGGATAGGAAGGCGAACGTAACCGCGGCCGCTATCGCTGTTACGGTTAACCCTAGTCTTTCGAATATCACCCCTCCAACTACAAACTCCCCGAAGGCTATACCTAACGCGAGAACCGTTACGTAGAACCCCATTTGGGGTCCTCTACTCCTAGAGGTATCCGTGTAGTCAGCTAGTAGTGCTAGCATTGCCGGTGGCAGGGTCATGGCTGGGATTGCGAGGGCGACTAGTAGTGGTATGAGTGTAGGCTTCAATATAATGTCATAGTATAAACCTCCAATAACGAGCGCTACAGTTATTGAAACAGTACCTAGGATTACGGCTCTAATCTTCCCGATAACTGAGGCTATATAACTTCCTATGAGCAACCCCACAGCTACAACGAGGAGGCCCCCTATTAGAGTTAAGCTTAGCCCGCCTCCACCCTCATCAAGGCCAACTATTGTTATGCCAGTCTCCCTCAGTATCTTTGGTGCCATAAACGCTAAGCCCACCAAGCTAGCTAGCCCAAACCATAGAGGCGCTAGTCTCAAAGCTCTACTCTCAAGGGATAATGTGAAACCGCGACCTCCACCACTGGGGGTTAAAAGGGATGATACCATTGCTAGGCCTGAGAGCATAGCTGGAACCAGGAAACCTCCTAGAGCTCCTAGAAGCTCCAAGGCTAAAGCTATAGAGAAGCCTACAGCGTAACCCCCAAGATTAGAAGCCTCAAACCCACCCGATCCAAACAACCTTGTCATAGGCCTGCCGCGAGTCCCCTCAGCTAGGTCCGAGAGACTAGCTACAAGAACTCCGGCAGCCATGACACCGTTAATGAAGTTCAAGATGATGAGCAAAGTAGGATGGGGGATAAAAGTCATTGTAAGATAGGAGGCTGACAGTATAAGCGTAGCAAACATTAAAGTAATCCTACCACCAAACCTCTCATAGAAACCACCAATAAGAAAACCAGTTAAACCCTCAGCTAAAGCATAGGAAGCTAAGATAAGCCCATGAACTGTAGAGCTTAAATGAGGAAGCGTAAAAACGAGAGAAACAATGAAGATAGCGTTAGCAGCCCTAACGAGAGCAACAGTAGCATACAAGAAGACCAGACCATATGCCAATGAAGTTACACCACATCTAACAACAACAAAACCACCCTATAAACTTTCATAACAATACACAGGGAGTAACCGTTTCTCAGTGGATGGTAGTTCACCACCCTAATATTCGCTGGATTCAGGCTCCCACCACCCAGCCTCACAATGGCTCCAAGGCCCGAGACCACCCTACGAGAGCTGTTAGCCCTCGGTCGCCCGAAGGGTACATCCACTCCCCTCCAGGTAATCTCAGGCCCAAAAGGCTCATAGGCCTCAAGACCTCATCGGCCACGGCAGGTATAAAAGTAGCGTGGGGGCTTCATAAATTTAACATATGTGACTTCCCTAGACAAGCACGTAGCATCAGCATACGTAATAGCACTAAGGAGGCCTCATACACAAAAGCATGTAAATGATACGAGTAACTGTGAAAAACGGAAACAGCTTCCCAACCCCATTCATACAATAGAATTACTAGACGTCTATGAGATGGTTGAAATGGATAAAGGGTATCTCCCGCCTGCCATTTTAAGTTTAATATGGGCTTATGCAGGAGGTCGGAGTTCATGGGGGTTCATGTTAAACAACGTGAACCCCTATGAATGCCCTTGGCTTCATTGACTTCATGCTGGGCTTTCCATCACCACCACACCATGTCATTAGCCTTAACCCGCTTTGGGTTATCCCGGCCCACAGCTTCGCCTTCATCGAGGTCTCATGTTTATTGCTGTGGGGGGATCCTTGCATCTCGATCTTATCTCTACTCTTCTCGTTTCCTTGAAAGAGCATCCACCCTCATAAACCTATGTGAAACTCAAAACAGTTTCAGGACGGCTATAATCATTTGATGGTTATGCGTAAGATGAGATGTGTAGTAGTAGGTGTCTTTAGTATATGCGACTTCATGGTGATGGAGGGAGGTTCGGAAGCCTGGTCTGCATCATTGCTCAGCGCTTTTAACCCACCACATCCCCCCGTGGTAGTTTTAAGAGGTTGGATTTAAAATGTTTTAATTTTAAGTTTAACCTCTCTTCCACGGTATTACTATCTAATCCTACGTATAATCTTCCTTTAGCATAGGGAGTGTGGGGTGGTGTCTAGTGGCTTTAGAGGATCTCTTTAGCGTGGTAGAGAGTTTTAGTAGGGTAATGCCGTCAGGGGATGTTAATATAAGCTACTACCTAGTACTGCTAGGGGTTATCATACTTGGTGGTTTTGCTGTAGTGACATTGACCACTTTAACTGTTAGAGCTTTCCTCTTAGTGTTTAGAAAGCCTACTAGCTATGCTATTAAGTTGATACTCGTGGTTGGCCTAATACTGTTCTTGGTAGGTCTTCTCATGCCTTAACCTCTGCCATAGCTTCAAGTTTTCTCTTTAGCATCTTCAATCTAATGAAATCCTCTCTAAGTCTTTGATCTAGGATATTCCTGATATGCTTGATAGTTTCACTGTAACTTGGGAGTATGACGTAGTCTAGGGCGTTTATAAGCCTCTGAGTGTTTCTAAGCTCCTCTATAAGCCTCCTCAAAGTCTCCTCGTACTCTGCGAGTTTAATTATTGAGGGGAGTAGCTCTCTGAGTTTAAGGAAGCTAGATATGAGGTTTGGGTGGGAGTCTAGGGGTAGGGGTAGGGGTGGTATACTGGATTTGTCTAGCTTGAATACCGGGACTTTAACAGCGAATAGGACTCTACTTGAAACCTCAACCTCTAGAGTGTCGGATGCGCCTCCAGTGTAACCCTCTACCCTCTCAAGACCCTCCCCCGATAGCCCCACATAGTATTCGCTGAAGACCTCGTTAATCTTGCTGAAGACCTCCTTTTGGTATCTATTATACTCATCAGCATAGCTCCTTATATAGTGTAGTAGCACCTCCCTCTTCTCGTCGAGAACATTTCTAATTCTCCTCATCATCCTCTCCTCTCTCCTCAATCTAATGAGGTTTATCTTAGTTGGTAGCACCTTTCTAGCTTCAACAGCCAAGGAGGTCACCTAGACCTGTATGCTGGGTGGTACTTCTTTATATACTCCTCCCTTATATTAGTTAACTCATCCTCCGGGAGTACTGAGAGAACCTCCCATGCTAGTTCAAGTGTCTCCTCTATACTCCTATTCTCCCTCCACCCCTGGCTTAGGAACCTCTTCTCGAACACATCGGCAAACTTAAGGTACCTCCTCTCAACCTCACTTAGACTCTCCTCTCCTACAATTACAGCTAGGCTTCTAACCTCAACCCCTCTGCTATAGGCTGCGTATAGCTGGTTGCTAACCTCAGCGTGGTCCTCTCTAGTCTTCCCCTTTCCAATACCCTCCTTCATGAGCCTCGATAGGCTCATGAGCACGTTTATGGGTGGGTAGATACCTCTATTGTGAAGCTCCCTGCCTAGAACCACCTGGCCTTCTGTTATATAGCCTGTAAGATCTGGTACCGGGTGCGTTATATCATCGTTGGGCATTGTGAGTATAGGCATTTGAGTTATACTACCCTTCTTCCCGTGAACCCTACCAGCTCTCTCATATATGCTAGCTAGATCGCTATAAAGGTATCCTGGGTAACCCTGCCTCCCGGGAACCTCCTCCCTAGCACTACTAATCTCTCTTAGAGCTTCAGCGTAGTTGAACATATCCGTTAGGATTACCAGGACATGCATATCCCTGTCGAAGGCGAGATACTCTGCTAGGGTTAAAGCAGCTCTAGGTGTTAAGAGTCTCATCATAGCAGGTTCGTCAGCTAGGTTTACGAACATAGCGACCTTACTAAGAGCTCCGGTCTCCTCGAAGAACTTCCTGAAAAACAGGAAGTCGTCATACTTAATACCTATGGCTGCAAATACCACAGCGAACTCCTCCTCTTCACCTCTAACAGTAGCCTGTCTAGCTATCTGAGCTGCAAGCCTATTATGGGGTAGGCCGGCACCGCTAAATATAGGTAGTTTCTGCCCTCTAACAAGGGTGTTCATACCATCTATGGCGCTCACACCAGTTTGGATGAACTCTGAAGGGTAAGCTCTTATGGAGGGGTTTAACGGAGCTCCATTAACATCTCTCATATCCTCTGGTACTATTGGAGGCCCTCCGTCCACGGGCTCCCCTAGAGGGTTAAATATCCTCCCTAACATATCCTCACTAACAGGTATCTCCAACGTCTTCCCAAGGAATCTAACGGTGGTGCCCGTAAGCGTTACACCCTGAGTTCCCTCAAAGACCTGGACTACAGCAGTGTTCTGTGTAACCTCTAGAACCTTACCTCTCCTCCTCTCACCAGAGGGTAGCTCAACCTCTACAATCTCGTCATAAGCAACCCTTGAGACACCCTCTACAACTAGTAGGGGGCCTCTAATCTCAGATATCCTAGCATACTCTCTAACACCAACAGTAGCCAAACCCCTAGCACCCTCAGGTTATGCGGTTTTTAGAGCTATTAAGCGTGAGTTATTTAAGTAAGAGCTCTGCTAAGCGTAACCCGGTGTCTGGGTTTGAAGCCTAGGTTGTTTGTGACTAGGGAGAGCTTTAGTGATGTCCTAGATAGGCTTTCTAGGTACTATGAGCTGGAGGTTTGGGATAGGTATAAGGAGCCGTCATACGACGTGCTCTTAGCTAAGGCTAGGGGGTCCGATGCTCTCTTCACTCTTTTAACTGATAGAATCGACTGCAACCTTATAACAAGCTCCCCTAGGCTTAGGATTGTAGCTCAGATGGCCGTTGGCTATGATAACATAGACGTTAGATGTGCTACGGAAAGAGGGGTTTATGTAACTAACACCCCCGGGGTTTTAACGGAGGCTACAGCCGAGCATACGTGGGCTCTCATACTAGCCCTCGCTAGGAGGGTTGTTGAAGCAGACTACTTCGTGAGGTGGGGTGAGTGGCGTAGACTTGGTACAGCATGGCATCCAACAATGCTCCTTGGGGTGGAGCTCCAAGGTAAGACCTTGGGTGTTGTTGGGGCTGGGAGGATTGGATCTAGGGTTGCGGAGATAGCTAAGGCTTTCGGCATGAGGGTAATCTACTACGATGTTGTTAGGAACAAAGCTTTAGAGGAGAGAGTTGGGGCTGGGTACGTGGATCTAGAGAGGCTACTAGAAGAATCTGATATTGTAACCCTCCACACACCACTAACACCTGAAACAAAGCATATGATAAACGAGGAGAGGCTGAGGAGGATGAAGAGAACAGCACTTTTAATAAATACAGCTAGGGGGGCGGTGGTGGATACAGGAGCTCTAGTTAAAGCTCTAAGAGAAGGCTGGATAGCCGGGGCAGCCCTAGACGTATTCGAGGAGGAACCTCTAAACCCAAACCACCCACTAACAGCATTTAAAAACATCATACTAACACCACACATAGCAAGTGCAACATACGATGCAAGACGTAAGATGGCGGAGCTAACCGTGGAAAACCTAATAGCATTCTACGAGGGTAGGATACCACCAACACTTGTAAACCAAGAGGTTGTAAAGGTAAGACCACCAGGCTTCCAGTAAGCTAGCTCTCCGGAGCTCTAGCAGAGGGCAAAGTCGGAGTCCACGTTTTTCAGCATTATTCTAATGCTAGTCTCATCAATAGTGTTGACGCTATAATTAGTAGTATCAGCTGGATGTAGAACGCCTCCATCAACCCTATGCCGTAGGCGTATGCTAGGACGTATGCTAGGGATGCTAGACCCCATAGCATGTTCAGTAGACCTGCTACACTTGCCTGTAGGCTTTGATCTACCCTCCTACTTAACGCCATTGTCTGAGCTACGTCCTTGAAAGGGTATAGTGGTATTAGCCATAGTAGCATGAATACCAGCCCTGTTGTGTAGAAGAGTATGGTATTGTAGATGGCGTATGCTAGAAGCACTATGGCTAGAGCCAGGTCTGCTTTAAACCTATCAACTACGACTCCAGCTAGGGGTCTAGCCATCGTCGATAGTATTGTTGTTAGAAAGCCCCCGATGAACCCGAAGGCTAGGAGGCTTCCTGTAACCTCGTAGAGCTTAATGCTCATGACGTTCCAGTATAGTGTTAAAGCTAGGTTCCCTAGTATGATGGCTAGTATGAGTCTCAAGGGCATCGTCTTGAAAGCCCTAACCACAACCCCTAGTGGGGAGCCCGCACCACCGGGGTTGCTAGGGGCTAGTAGTAGCATGAGGGGTGCTAGGCCTCCAACAACACCTAGGAATATGAATACAAGCTTGTAGCCGCCAACCGGCTCCAGGAGACCTGGTATTATGGAGCCAACCCCGTAGCCTAGAGGTGCAGCTATCGTTATGAGACCGTAGAGCCTACCAGAACCCCTAATAAGCCCTAGGAGTACGCCTAGAACATTAGTGTAGAAGAGGACGGATAGGAGGGATGAGAGGAACGCTAGAACGGGGATAAAGGTGGGGTCGACGAAGGCCATGAGCACAGCTATAGGAGCCCGGAGAACACCGAGAAGGGCAACACGAACCCTTCCATAAACATCACCAAGCACACCAGCCACAGGGGATAGGGTGAAAGCTATACTCTCAGCAGCAACCAGGAGGACCACGAAGGTGTAAGCCTCACCACCAAAAACATCCCTAACATAAGCCCTACTAGCAGTAAACCAAACACCAAAACTCAAAGCATCCAAAGCCAGAACAAACCCAATAATAAAATACACCAACCACATAAAACCATCCCAACCTCACCAAATACAACCCCCCACCTTAAAAGACAAAGAACACTAAAACCCATCACAAAGAACAAATTAAAACTTAAACCCTCCAACCTAACCCGGAGAAATAGAAGGAAGGCGGCCGTCGTCTAGCCTGGACTAGGACGCCGGCCTTCCAAGCCGGCGATCCCGGGTTCAAATCCCGGCGGCCGCACCACCCAATCACACCCACCAATCACTCCAGAGTAACCCCTAGAGGGCCCGCTTCTACGATTCCCCTCCACACATTGGCTTCCATATCAACCTTAAACTCCTCCCCGTACCAGAGCTCATGGTACCAGGCTTTTGGTCAACCCGAGCCTAGCGGACTTAAGGAGCATATCGGATGAGGTTAGGCTATATTCGAAACGTGGTGGGTACGAGCTCGCCATCGGGGGAAGGCTTGGCAGTCAAAGACTCCATGTTAAAGCTCGCTAGGGAGCTGGAGTAACTTAAGGTTGAGAGCTCGACTCTAGAAAAGCTTAGTGTGAACTGTAAGCCTGGTAGGGTTGCCGAGTGTATAGGTGAGCTTAAGGAGAAACTATTAATTCAAATGCTAGAGTACGCTCTGTGTATGAAGCGGTTAGAGAAGCTGATGCCATGCTATGTAATATGTATGGTGCTGGTGCTGTTGAAGAAGCTGAAAAGGAGCTCCTACTAAAACTCGTAACCCGCAAGGTGGAGGTTGAAATCTGGTAGGCAGTAACTGGGGGGCATAAAATTTTACGCCCCCTGCTAAAAACCCCAGTCTAAACTGCTTTCAAAGCCAGCTGAAGTACTTGAAGTGCATCTCTCAACCCCACGTATTGGATTCTGTAAAAACAGAATCAGTAGTACTAGCAGTAGTGATAGCCCAGTCTCTCACTCCATGTAATGGATTTAGTGCTACAATTCTAGCGTTCTATGTAGATGTAAATGGCAACCTTTCAACTCCATGTAATGGATT
>JAJHQN010000052.1 GCA_020833325.1 Desulfurococcaceae archaeon
CTCATGTCGACAGGCTCGCCCCTGAGGAGCCTAAGGGAAGCAGTCTCAAGCAAGCCTAAAGCCCTCTCCATAACCCTATGCTCCTCCAAAAGCAAACCCAGAGACCTCATAAGCATAACCATTAAACTCGAGGATCCGCAGAAGTAATCTAGGCTCATGCACGAAACACCGTAACCAAGCGTATTACACTTTTTAAAACCCCTCAAGGCTGTTACATACCCGAGGAGAGCTCCCCCACTATAAATCTTCATAGGAGCTCCAACCCCTAACACTTGGAAAGAGAAGCCTATACTGGATAGCACGGAATTCCACGTGGCTAGGGAAACCCTCCCCAATCCCGGCTGTGATGTCTCCCGGTGGAGGCCTTAAAGTATGTCTTCCCCCTTCCGGACACAACTAAGGCGTGTGGTTACCTGGGCTCTATTAGGGAAACTTGATATTCTCTTAGCCCTTTAACCAGCTCTCTTAGATCGGGGTAACGTGCCCCCGTCCTTCAGTACATGCTCCCCACCCGCTATTAATGTTCGAGGAACACTATAACTAGGTTAAAGTTGCTAGGTGGACAGACCTAACAGGTGGAAACACCTTAACGGACATCAAAATCCAACATCGTGCAGTCATGGTTGCTAGTTTACCGGTTGAACGCTACACCGGTTTAGAGTAACATTTAAATATAACCTCTATTGTAGGCTTTTCCTTAGAAGAAGATCAGAGGGTGTCCACGTTGAGTGTTACTGGTTTGGATTTAACCGTTATTGCCCTCTACATGCTAGCTTTACTCGCCATCGGTCTACTGTCTGAGAGGATTGCTATTAGGACTTTGGATAACTATCTTCTTGCTAATAGGCAGCTTAGCTACCTCCTCTACGTCCCAGCTATGGCTGCGGTTGTTCTGGGCGGTGCTAGTACTCTTGGTTCTGCTAGGCTCGGCTACCAGTACGGTATCTCCGGAGCTTGGCTTGTTATCATGATTAGTCTTGGTGTTATCGCTTGCGGTCTCATTGTTGCTAGGAAGATTATACCGTTGAGGATCTATACTATGGCTGAGTTTCTTGAGAGGAGGTATAGTAGGCCTACTAGGTATCTTGCCGCCATAGTCATAGCTGTCTATACTTTCATGATCTACGTTACCCAGGTTATAGCTATAGGTACTGTTACCTCGGTCGTCCTAGGTATCTCCTTTGAGTTAGGCGTACTAATAGGGGGTCTTGTGGTTGTAGCCTACGTAGCCCTTGGTGGTATGTGGTCTGTTACCCTAACAGACCTCCTCCAATGGGCTCTGATGACCTTAGGTGTCATAATACTACTGCCGGTAGCAGGCTATCTCGCTGTGAGCGCTAAAGGGGTTTCCCTGGCGGAGCTCCCCCAAGGCTACTTCTCCCCAACACATATAGGGTATGATACTATACTATCGTACTTCCTCCTCTTCTTCTTCGGCCTAATGCTAGGCCAGGATATATGGCAGAGGGTTCTCACAGCAAAGGATACAAGGATCGGTATCAACGGGACAGTCCTAGCAGGGCTCTACGGCATAGTGTATGCTCTAGCAGCCACGTTCGTAGGCATGCTAGCCTACCTGTACTTCGGGGGAGCTCTCGAAAACCCAAGACAGGCCATGCCCTTATTCGCTGTGGAGATACTCCCAGCTGGGATAGCTGGTTTGATGATAGCAGCTATGTTCTCGGCTTTCATGAGCACAGCTGATGGAGCTTTGATAGCTACATCAACTCTGATCACCTACGACCTAGTAGCACCCTTGAGGAGGCTTACGGAGAGGCAGCTAACCCTACTTGTAGCAGGTTTAAACGTAATCCTGGGAATCCTAGGGTTAGGCGTAGCTATATTCGTGCAGGAGCTCCTAATAGCACTGGACATAGCATACCTAGTGCTCTCAACAACACTATTCATACCAACAGTATTAGGCCTCTACTGGGCTAAGCCGTCAGCTAGAGCAGCCATGATAGCGATAGTCGGTAGCCTGGTAGTAGCTGTAGGCTACGCACTCTACATCGGATGGCCCGATGGCTTCGCAGATATAAGACCAATAGTAGCCGGGTTCGCCACAAACCTGGTGATCTTCCTAATAGCAACATACCTATGGCCTAGTAAGACAACGTAGATGAAGCCAAACCCAGCCCATACACTTTTTAAACCCCCACTTTCTCCTATGTAACCCTACATGGTGATATGGGGGGTTACCATGGGTTTAGAGTACCTTAACGTCATAGATGAGGTTAGCGATGATATTGTAGAGAGAGCCCTAAGTATTGTTTTAAACCCACCAATCCAGGCTATCAACCTAGAGGGGTCCATAGCTAGGAGGGAGCCTTTCATACCATCACAGCCTACCATCGAGTACATAGAGGTGGGTAGGCTTCAGCAAATCATGGGCCCTAAGGGGCTTGAGATATTCCTAGCCTTAGACCAAATTGTAAGCCTAACACCCTACTCCACCCTTAGATCCGCTGACCCCAAGAGCTTAGTAGAGGTTATCAGATATCTTGGTGGTAAACTCCACGGAAACCTAAGGAAAATCCACTCGCTTAAAGCAGTAGAGTTTAGAGGTGAGGATAGCATCAAAGAGGAGATACTCCTAGTCCTCCCCTCCAAAACACAGGTCGATAATGTTAGGGGTAAGCAGGGGTTGTGGATTTGGAGGGAGAAGACTCGCTACGGTGTTGAATCACCTGAGTTTGAGGGCCTCGTATCAGAGATCCTATCTATAGGGGAGAAGCTAGTCAGCCTAGGCCTCAAGGTGGACGTTGCTGTAGATAGCTCCACATACCAGTTCGTCGAGGATAGGTTGTACAAGTTTAACGTTGTAACCCTGGATATGCCTGTTGACAAGCTTAAAACCATATATGTTAGGGATCAGAGTGTAACATGGCTCCCCAACCCCATAATAGGTAACATGGCCCTACCCTTTAGGAGGGGGGAGGAGGGGGTTGTAGTTGAAATATACCATAAGCTTGGGCTAACACCCTTATTTAGGGTTAGGTGGGCTTTACTAGGTAACATACTTGTTAGAGCTGTTATGGAGGGTGGTAACTTCTTCGTCATAAAGGGTGGGGGTGGCGATGTAGTCGTACTCTCGGGGATAGGGGTTAGAGGGTCTAACTGGGCTACGTTTAAGGTGTTGGGGGAGCTCCTACCAGAGGATGTCAGGCTTGTAGGGGTTCCGTTAGCAGGTTATATTAGGAACTGGGAGCTTGGTGCTGTGCACTTAGACGTTGTATTCAGCTACCTAGGTGATCTTGGAGGTGTAAGGGTTGCCCTTGTGGACCCGTCTAGGCTTGGGTTCTACTCACTCCTTGAATACGATAGGAGAACCGGTCTATTCAAGCCCGTGGAGCTCCTAAAGCTCATGAGGGAGCTTGAGGTTATCGTGGATGAGCCTCCTAGGGATGGCGCTAGTGTAATAACAATGGTTAACGCCTTAAACCTAGGTAGGGGGAGGCTTGTGGCCGATGGTTTTAACGAGAGCGTTAACAGGTACCTGGAGCGTAGCTATGGAGTTGAGGTGATAAGAGTTGACATACCACATCTTGAAGCTGGAGGTGGTGGGGTTAGATGTGCTACGAGGGAGCTCTGGAGAAGTTAAGGGCTAGGGGTTTAAAGGTAAACCCGGAGAGGTTCCTAGCAGAGTTCGATAGGATGAGTAGGATCGGCTGGGTTGAAGGCTATGGGATGAATAGACTGGCACTCTCGGAGAACCACGTTGCCATTAGAATGGATCTCATGGAACAGCTTAAAGCTCTAGGTGCCAAGGTGAAGGTGGATGAGGCTGGCAACATAATAGCTGAGCTTGGAGAGCAGGGGGAGGCTATAGCGGTAGGATCCCACCTAGACTCAGTCCCAGGTGGGGGGAGGTTTGATGGAGCCTACGGTGTAATAGCTGGACTGGAGGTTCTAAGAACCATCAAGGAATCCAATGTTAGGCTGAGGCACAGGCTAGTCTTAATAGACTTTAATAACGAGGAGGGCTCTAGGTGGAGCCCACCACTACTAGGCTCTGGTCTAAGCTGTGGTGTCTACACAAGGGATTTCGTATACTCACGTGTTGACAGGAACGGTGTTAGATTCGAGGATGCACTTAGAAACACGGGGTTCATGGGGAGCCCTGAGAACAACATATCATGCAACCCACCCAGGTTCTACGTGGAGCTCCACATAGAACAAGGACCCGAGCTTTACAGCAAAGGCTACGATATAGGAATCCCCCAGGGCATAGTTGGTATAAGGGTGGTGGAGCTAGCATTTAGAGGGAGCCAGGATCACGCCTCAAGCCCCCTATGGGCTAGGAGGGATGCCCTAACAGGGCTAGTAATAGTCAAGAACAAGCTTGAAGAGTACGCTTTAGAACGGGTTGACAAGCTAAGAGTGACAATAGGTAGGGTTAACGTTGAACCAAACGTAGCCAACGTTGTACCCGGGGAGGTTAGATTCACGGTTGACATAAGAAGCTACGACCCCAACATTATAGATGAAACGGTAAAGTACATAGTGGAGAACGGGGAGGACGTAGCTAGGCGAAGAGGGCTGGATTTCGAGCACAGAGACCTATGGTACATCGAGAGAACACTATTCGATACACAGGTGGTGAAGACAATCGAGGAAGCATGCGAGGAGTTTGAATTCAAATGCCTAAAAACGTGGAGCTGGGCTGGACACGACGCACAGAACATGGCTAGAGTGTCGAGAACGGGGATGATATTCATACCCTCAGTTAACGGTAGAAGCCACTCTAAGGACGAGTATAGCGGGGATGAGGATCTGGTTAAAGGGCTACTAACATTGTTAAATGTGATCTTAGCCCTGGACTCTAGCTAAGGCTTTATACGAGGGGGTTTTGTGAGCTTCCCCTAGTACATCTAGGGTTCCTGGATCCCTGGTGTCGTGGGTTTTAGGTGGGGTCTTGTATTATCGTAGTGAGCAGGCTTTCCATCGGGGATGTGCCTCCAGCGTTGCACGGGATCTCGCTAGCACTTCTCGCACTAGCGGTCTTGGGTGTAGGAGGCTGATAGCATGTGGGCTTAGCATGGTCTAGGCTCTCGGTGTGAGCTGTTTTTGGCGGTTGGAGGTATTCGGGTTAATCAAAGGCTTTTACAGGGTTTTAGCCTTTTACCTCCAACTGCTGTGGGCAGGAATGCTACTACATCTCCGTTATTCAGTTTAACCTTGTCTAGAGGATCGTCTCTTACAGCTGAACCGTTTAGTAGTATCACGTAGCTTCCTCTAATGCCACCTCTTTCATCGAGTAGGGTTCTGGAGAAATTGGGGTTGAGCTTGGAGTTGATAACCTCTATTAGGGTTCTAAGACTGCTACCGTCTGGGAGCTCTAGATCAACCTCTCTGGTGTTGAGAAGCTCGTAGAGTGAGCCGTAGAATCGTACCTTGACCCTCATGGGATCCCGCCTCCAGCCTCTCGATTATGTTTCAGTGGAAACTTTTATAAATTCCATTTGATGTTCTTCGAGTTCGGTGTTACCACGTTGTATTACGATTTTGTCGTAGTAGGTGGTGGTGTGGGTGGTGGTGAAGCCTCTGTACGGCTCGCTAGATTCTTTAATAAACCTACACTCTTGATCTCAGACTACCCCTTAGTGTATAGTAGGATGACGCTCTCATATGGGCTTAAACAGGGTGTTAAGACAGTAGACCCATATGTAGTGTACACACCAGAGGATCTTAGGGGTGAAGGGGTTACCTTTATCCACGATAGGGTTGTAGCTGTGGAGCCGGATAGGAATACAGTTATACTAGGGAGCGGGAGGAGAGTAGAGTATGGAGTGTTGGTGCTAGCTACAGGGAGTAAGGCTAGGTTTCTAGATATAGATGGTGTTAGCCTCAAAGGTGTCTTCACCTTCCAAACGTTCACCGACATGCTAGGGTTAAGTAGTGTAGCCGAGCCTGGTAGGAGGGCTTTGGTTGCTGGAACGGGTATGATAGGCCTCCTTGTGTCCGACGCTCTTTCAGCTAGAGGTGTTAAGGTGTACACTGTAGACATCCTACCACTCCCTGGATTAACAGCTGTCGAGGAGCCTCTAGCAAGGACTATTCTTAACAAGATGAAGTTGAAGGGTGTAGAGTTCATGGGAGGGGTTACTGTCGAGAAGTTGAAAGGTGATAGGAGGGTGGAGGAGGCTATCCTAACTAATGGGGAGAGGCTCCAGGTGGATTTCGTGGTATTCTCCGTAGGGGTTGTCCCCAATATCCCACAGGGTTTAGAAGGTCTGGTTAAGAGTAGGGAGGGGGCTTTACTAACCGACAACCTCTTTAGAACCTCTAGACGGGATATCTACGCTATAGGTGATTGTGCTACCACCATGGATTTACAAACTGGTGAAAGTATCTACAGACCACTAGGTATAATCGCTTCATATGCTGCAAAGCTCCTCCCTAAAGCTATGGAGGGTGTGGGCTACCAAGGGTTCCTAGCGTACCAGGTCGAGGAGGCCTTCAGTGTGCTGTTCATGCGTGTTGGGTTGAACGGCTTAGAGGCTAGGAGGTTGGGTGTAAACTACTCCTACGCTCTGGTAGAGTTAAAAGTTCCAGGGGTGGGTGTTACTCGAAACCTCGTGGTCTACGAGAAGGGGTCTGGTAGGCTTCTGGGATGGCAGAGTGTGGGTGGGTACATAGCATCGTATAAGTCTAAGGTGTTCGAGCACATGATCAAGAGTGGGATGAGGTTAGAAGACTTAGAGGAAAAAGGGTTTAAGGTGTTAGAGTAAGTTCATCTCTAGACTGGGTTAAGCCGGCCTAATCCCAGACCATACCCTCTTAGAGATATCAGCTTTCACCTTAACCATAGCTGCATACTGGAATGCAAAGTCTAGCCCTACCCTCTCTGGAGGCTCGAATCTTAAAGCGCCATAGTTACAAGCCTTAACACAAGCCGGATCTCCACCACAGAGATCGCATTTAATAACCTTACCTTCACTACCCAACGTTATAGCTCCGTATGGGCATGCGTATACGCATGCTTTACAGTTGATACACTTCCTGTAATCTATTACTACAGCGTTAGTCTTAGGATCCCTGTATATCGCATCTACACCACAAGCCTCCATACATGGTGCTGGGTCACAGTGGTAGCAACCTGTAGTTATGAAGTCACCTGTATCCCTCCAGGCGAAGACTCTTATTCTCGAATCCCTAGTTCCGTAGACGTTAGTTTTAACGTAGTTACATGCTAGAACGCACCTCTCACAACCAGTACACTTTCCGGAGTCAAACACCAGGATCTTGTACGCCACCGCCTACCACCCCATGAACTTAAACACTCCCTCATCTACACCAACTCTCTTTAACGTCTCCTTTGTAGGTCTACCCTGCTCATCCCAGCCTCTTAGCTCGTAATACTCCTTCTTCATCTTCTCAAACCACTCCCTAGGTAGCACTCTACCCTTAGTGGGCCCGCTAGTGTGTGGATCCTCGTGTATCCTAGGTGGTAGGACGTCATCCTTACTGCTCATCCCCTCTCTTACGTTAAATACTCTGATGAGGTTAACTATCCTCTCACCTGCTAGCTCGAAGTTACGTACATCCTTGAACTCCTCAAACCCAGTTACAGCCCATGCTAGGAGTGATAGTCTCTCATTATCCCAACAACAGAAGTCGCATACTCCCAGTGCGAACTTAGCAGCATACTGGTGCTCCTGTTGAACTACTATTATGGCCTTGTTCTCCGGGCTAAACCTCTCTATGGGTATAGGCTTTGCTCCAAGCCAGTACCTGCCTAGAACCTCAGGCCCTATAGGCCATGACCTGAGGTGATCTCCACCTCTATCAGCAACAGCATAGGATAAGCCCATTGCTGGTGCTGCTCTAGGATCGTATGCTGGAAGCTCTAAGCCTTTAACATGTACCGCGTACCTACAGGATCCTCTTCCCAGCCTCTCACAAGCTCTCCTAGTACCCTCAGCTAGGAGATCAGTGAAGGGTGTCTTCCTATAGGCTATCGCCTCTACTAGGATAACGTAGGCATCATCATTACCAAATCTAAGGTCGAGACCTCCTGTATCCTCCTGGGTTATAATACCCCTCTCGTAGAGCTCCGAAGCCCACCCTAGGACTCCGCCAAGGCTGATGGTGTCGAGTCCGAGCTCGTCAGCTAGGTAGTTTAGCTTACCTAGAGCCCCGATATCGCCTATCCCTATGTTGGATCCTAGTAGTGATGATGTCTCATACTCAGGTCCCTCGGTTAGAGTTCCAGCATACTTACCACTTGGTATGAAGATCCAGTTGTGGCACCCAATTGGGCATTGCTTACAGGCTGCTCTCTTAACCCTAACTTTGGCTACAGCTAGGGCATCAATACCATTATACATATCAAAATGCCCTGTCTGGAAGTTTAGTGTTGGTAGAGCTCCAGCCTCGTTGGTAAACCATCCTAGCGATATGCTACCCCATTTTATGCCGAACTCAGCCTCAGGGTTCCTGAATATATCCTTCTCTTCCATCTCCTTAACTATCCTCTCAAACTCTGAAGGTAGAGCTACACTAACTGAGCCTGTACCCCTTACGGCTATGGCTTTAAGGTTCTTAGAGCCCATAACGGCTCCAGCACCACCACGACCATGCTGTCTACCCTCAGAGTCTACAATTGCGTATCTTACTAGCCTCTCTCCAGCAGGCCCTATAGTCATAACCTTAACCTGTGGATCGCCAAGCTCCTCCTTGATAGCCTTTCTAGCCTCGCTAACCTTCAGACCCCATAGGTGTTTCGCACTCCTAAACTCTATAGTCCCATCGTTGATGTAAATGTAAGTCGGCTCCTCGGCCTTACCAGATACGATGATGCCATCGAAACCAGCATACCTGAGTTCAACACCCACAGCACCACCAGAATGGCTATCAAGCCAGAACCCTGTTAGAGGAGACTTAGTAACAACAGGGTACTTGGGGGAAGCTGGAGCGAAAGTTCCATTAGCGGGACACGTCATAACAATGAACAGGTTCTCAGGAGATAGAGGGTCAACTCCAGGCGGTAGATACTCAAGAAGATACCTAGCAGCTACACCCTTACCACCAATGTAAAGCCTAGCCCACTCCATGTTAAGAGGCTGGACAGAGACCTTCTTCTTGGTTAAATCTATGAAAGCCACCTTACCAACATAGCCACCGGGCAAGCTCTCACCCACCTCGACCGAGCCATAGGCAGACTCGTACAAGGGATTATATAAATCTTACTCACCAATATGGTGTGCCACCCACCAATTATTTATGCATCTATAATTCACAGTAACTTCGTAAGGACTACAACTTAGTACTTTGGTCCTCATCATAATGCTGCGATCCCCCCATAAACTCCCCTAAGATCTCAATACCGGTAATGCTAATGCATGTCAAAAACTTCAAGCTTTAAACTCATAAATCGCATTATCTACTATGAGCTCCTTGTGGCGACTATTATCCCTCCTAGGAGGATTGTGGAGGAGCTTGGGAGGAGGGGTGTGGATCCCGAGTCTTACATTGTAGACTTGCTGGTTAGATCTCTAAGCTTAGACCCCATGGTTGGTGTTGAGGCTCACCTAGAGCTAGCATTAAGGTACCTTGAGGAGGGTAGAAGACTTGCTGACGGTGACCCGGTTCAGGCTAGCGGGAAGCTCTACAAGGCTGCGGAGGAGGTTGTCAGAGCTCTAGCAACTTACTACAACCTAGACGATGTACTCGGGAGGGTTGCCGAGAGGGGTAGGTGGGCTG
This sequence comes from Desulfurococcaceae archaeon, assembly GCA_020833325.1. Classification (GTDB taxonomy): domain Archaea; phylum Thermoproteota; class Thermoprotei_A; order Sulfolobales; family Acidilobaceae; genus DSZV01. The sequence continues at coordinate 9,706 of JAJHQN010000052.1, forward strand.
CTACGGAGCTCCCGAAAGCAGTCCTAAGGATCTCAGATAAGCTGGGGGAGTGGTTTAGATACTCCTGGAGCTCAGCATGGGCCCTACACTTCTGGGGCTTCTACGAGGCTAGATTCGACTCAGAGGTGAACAGGAGGTACGTGTCAGAAATCGAGGGGATGGTATTAGAAGCTAAGAGGGTAACCGGTGGAATCAGCTAGCATCACCCTGACTCAAACCACATTTAAAGGCTTGGAGTCTATCCGAGCTCTAGGTAATCCCTCGATGACAGCCTATGTCTTAGATCCCCCCTACGGTCACCTAGCGGATCGCGTTGGTCTTAGTAACCTCGTTAGAACTTATAGCCTAGAGTGCCCTGGAGAACTCCTACACCTAGTCCCCTTCCTTCAAGGTTGTGTATCAGAACACCTGGTTCGATTGTCCGTCAATGTGTAGATAATGCCATCCTCAAGCTCTTGAGTTTACCAATGGCCATTGATATCTGGATTCCTGATACGGGTGGGGGTTGGGTTGTATGCTCTACTCGCTTCATCCTCATGGTTTAGCTAGGGCTCGTAGGGTTTCTAGAAGTTCTCCTAGATCCTCTGTAGTCTTAAGTGTGACTGTTCTACTATAACTTCTATACCGTTGGTATGCTTTGTAGTACTCGCTTTTAGGATCCGGGTGCTCGTATATGGCTAGTCGTTTTCCATACCTTATCGACCATGTTATCTGGTGCATTGAGCCTCCTTCGGGTCTCGCCTCGACCACGACCACCAGATCCGACATGCCGGCTATTATCCTATTCCTCATATAGTATAACATCTTAGGGCTCACGGGTGGTTTGATGTAGTGCTCTGAGGCTAAGGCTATCCTATCCCCGTGACCCCCACCCGCATCCCCGGAGACCTAGCCCTGTGCTAGGCCTCCCCGAGCGGTTTGTCGGATCTCCGCTCGGACGCGCACTCCTCATCCCTCCTATCGGATTCCCCATGCTTGGGGCATCACAGTTCAGGGCCGGGGGGCCTCGGCCCCGGTGGGACCATCGGACCTCCTTCCCACACCGGGCGGCTCGGTCATAGATAAGTAGGCCTAGCCTTAAATCTTTTTCGCTCGTAAATAGTCTGGGGAGTAGAATGGGATGAAGGCTACACCTTCACGCTTCAACTCCTCCGCCAGCGCGGCCGCCTCACCTAGAACACCCCTATAGCGGGTGTAGATCACCTTCCTGACCCCGTCGAGCAGGGAGCGGTCGGCGAGAATCCTATCTATAAGTTCATCAACGCTGTTAACCCCTATTAATTTCCTAAACTCAAGCCAGCGGTGCCTGGGTACAGCTAGGTTGGATAAAGCAATCGTAGTTATGTCAAGCTCGCCTGCCTCGACTAGCCTCCACTTAGCTAAGCTCATAAAGGTACACCACCAGCCAATTCAAATATCCGGGCCTCAGCACGAAATCACAGTAGCAGCTCCCTGGTA
>JAJHQN010000053.1 GCA_020833325.1 Desulfurococcaceae archaeon
GCTACAGCTTCATGACATACGAGGCTGTAAACGACATAGTACACGAGCTAGCCAAAGCATACTGGGTGCAAGGCGGAGATGAGAGACCAAAGCTAGCTGATGTAGAGGAGAAACTACTCATAGCAAAGGCACTACAAGGAAATAGCTGGGAGAAACTAGAGGAGGACCTCGGGGAGAGCATGCACGAGCTAGTGGTTAAACTCAAAGAAATAGCTAGAAAGATGGCACAACACTACTTCAACCTAAGAGAGGACACACGAGTAGGGCTAACACTGGATAGCTACAGGATGTCTTAACAATACTCAAGCAAAACCACCCATAGTCAGGAGGAATCTTAGAGTAGAGCTACCTCCACCCCACATGTTGCACTCGTTCAACCCGAGTCTTATGGGTTCCAGTGAGCCCAACACTACAGGGCTCCCATCTACGGGGTATTCTAGTAGCATATAACATCCTCGAACCTATGGTGCTCTCATCCTCTCATCATCGTAGAGGGAGGTCAGTTTAATAGAAGGCCCAGTGCTTGTGTTTACACCAAACTCGTAACAACCTTCTGGAGCTCAAGCTCTGATCTTCTAAAACTAGAATGACTTCTGTGAGCTAAGATGTTTCAATGTTAGGTAATCTTACGATTTTAAATAACCTCTGCTCTCCAACTCTAGGAGTTGGGTGTCCCTAATGGGTCATGTTTGGGTTGAGGCGAAGCTTGCCAACCCAATTACTGGCGAGGAGGTTAAGGTTACAGCCCTAGTTGATACAGGAGCGACATTTACTGTGGTACCATGGTGGGTTTACGAGAAGTTAAACCTTAAGATCATTGGTAGGAAGAGGGTTGAGACTGCTAAAGGCTACCTAGATCTGGACGAGAGCTTCGCTGTTATCGAGATAGAGGGTAGACGGGGGGTAACCCCGCTTCTCGTCTCCAGGGAGCTAAGCGAGGTCCTGGTAGGAGTTGTAACCCTTGAGGTACTAGGTTTAGCGGTTGATCCAACCACCGGTAAGCTTAGGGAAACTAGGATCCTCTTACTATGACTATAAGGGGTTGGAGCCCCTAGCGTGGGGGATGGTTTATCTGAGTGCGTTAGCCTAACAGTACTATTGGGAGCCCCTGAACAGCTATTACCTTAGATCTATAGTATCCTCGAATGGGCTTACCTGGTGACTACAGTGGATGTCCTTAAAGCGGGGTCACTGGAGGGGAAGATGGTTTGCGCTAAGGCTTTCTCTAGGAGTGTAGCTGAGGTTTTCAAGGGTAGGGTTTACAGGGTTGTACTCTTTGGTAGCCTGGCTAAGGGTTTAGCTGAAGCTGATAGTGACATCGACGTTCTCGTGATCCTCGACAACGTGCAAGATGTGGATTCAAGTAGGTTGGCTGAGCTAGCGTTAAACAGGACTTGGAGTGTGGTGAGCCGATAGAGTATGTTGTAATGTCAGTAGAGGAGTATAGGTTAAAAGAGGCTGATAGCCCCTTTATAAGCGAGGTTGAAAGATGGGGTGTAATCTTGTATGAGGATAGCGGAGTTGAGAGATCCAGGGCTTTGAAGCTCGTAGACCTGGCTATGGAGTACTATGATTTCAGTATTAGAGCGAGAGACAGCCTGATGTATCGAGCTGCTATAAACCTAGGCCGTAATGCTGTAGAGTTGTTAGTCAAAGCGTTGATCATGGTACGTGGGGAGCCGCTTCCTAGAACACACGGGGGTTATATTAAACGGTTTAGTGAAATCTACCTAAGCTCAAACCTCGTAAACAGAGAGGTTGTGGTTAGACTATACAGAGTTCTTGAGCTATGGAATAAGGCTGGGTACGATCCAGACTATAACCCGACCGTCGATGATGTGGAGTACGTTCTTACAACATTCAATAAGCTCAGGGAGGTTGTTAGGAGGATTTTAGGTAAATAAAGTATCCCTTAAAGGCTCATAGGAGCTTCTAAACCATCATTTACCCTAGAAGCTTGCTTAGGGATTGCCGATGTTAGACTCCCGTAATTGCTAGGGCTTTTAAGAGCTCGTCTAACGTTAGTAATGCTATGGCTAGAGTGCTTATATGCATTATGGTGCAGTAGATGCATATTGCTCTTGCTATGAAGAGCTCTAGGTAGACGAGGTATGGTACCATTAGTAGGCCGCCCCATTGGGTTATTGCGAGGATCCGTAGGGCAGGCTCCCACCAGGTTATAGTGCTGATCAACGCTAGGACCAGGGTTAACCCGTAGTAGTAGGGTGCTATGGAGCTTAGGTGGAATCCTAGAATCCAGGCTTGAGGTATACTGTATACCGCTAGGCAATCCGCTTTACCACCGGGCCTACATATGGGGGTTTCAGAGCCTCTTGAATAGCTATAGTAACCCCATAGTGAGGCCGTGAATCCTACTATAGCTGAAACCAATACACCTAACCCTCCCACATCGCCACCTAAAACCACAAGAGACACCCTTCATGTTATGGTAATCTTACCTTTAAAAAATATTAGTATGTAACTACATGTGTACATATTTACTAGAAATATATTCTTAAAACTAGATAATAATAAGAATGCTTTTAGCCTTAGAATATTGTTTCTGTTAAGCAGTGTGATTTGTGGCTGAGGTTGTAGCTACAGAGGAGTTGTTTTGGAGGCTGTTCACACTATACCTTATGGGAGCTCTGCTTCTAGGAGGTGTTGCATCATTCATATTATGGTATCTCGCTTTCCGATATAAGGCTAGGAGCCCAGAGGATGTACCTCCAGATGCTCCAAGACCTGGCCTGATACCATCAGCTCTCCTGAGAACTCCTAGCTGGAGTAAGCTCATGCTGGTATCAACAGGTGTTATAGTAACTGGTTTAACCCTATACTCTTTCATACCACTAAACTATCTAAGCCAGACCCCCGTGGTTCAGAGTCCTAGCCTTGATGGGGGTGGGGATAAACTTGTTGTATGGGTTGAAGCTAGGCAGTTCGTTTGGGTATTCAAGTACCCCCAGGGTTTCACATCTGTTAACAAGCTGGTTCTACCAACTGATACCCTTGTTGAGTTTAAGGTTACAAGTAACGATGTGTGGCATGCGTTTGGAATCCCCTACTTTAAGGTTAAGATAGACGCTATACCCGGTGTTGTTAACAGTGTCTGGATTAAAACCCCATCGAAACCAGGTAGCTATGGCTACGTCTGGTGCTATGAGCTCTGCGGTGCAGGCCATAGTATCATGAGGGCTTCTGTCGAGGTTGTTGATAGAGGTAGCTTTGAAGGGTGGGTTAAGAGCATGGGGGGTGGTTGATGTGAGTGAGGGTTACTTAAACCAGGTCTCCAGGTTTCTGTGGAGGTGGTTGACTACAACAAACCATAAGGATATAGGGTTACTCTACATAGTGACAAGCATATACTTCTTCCTAGTGGCAGGAGCTCTCGGGATGCTCGTAAGAGCTCAGCTATCAAAACCTGGTAACACAATCCTAGTGGGTAACGAGTATAACGAGGCTGTCACAATGCACGGGCTCTTCATGCTACTCTGGTTCGTCTCACCTCTAGCATTCGGCTTAGCCAACTACATAGTACCTCTACAGATAGGGGCTAGGGATCTAGCCTTCCCAAGGCTTAACGCTCTAAGCTACTGGCTTTACCTCGTAAGTGGTTTAATAGCCCTGGTGAGCTTCTTCGCACCTGGAGGCACGGCTTCAGCAGGGTGGACTCTCTACGCACCTCTAACATCGGATATATACTCCCTAGGCAAAGGGTTGGATCTAGTGGGGTTAGCTGTAATCCTATTCTCAGCATCAGTAACTCTCGGTACTATAAACTTCCTTGTAACAATTGTTAAGATGAGAGCTCCTGGTATGACATGGGCTAGGCTCCCCATGTTCTCGTGGACCATAGTGTTCACAGTCCTCCTAATGCTCTGGGCTTTCCCAACGCTGATAGCGGCTACCTTCCTCTTATTCCTAGATAGGAACTTCGGCACTAGATTCTACGAGTCTCCCCTGGGTGGGAGCTACCTCTGGGGCCATCTATTCTGGTTCTTCGGCCACCCTGAGGTATACATACTCCTATTCCCCGCTCTGGGCATGATAGCTGATATAGTATCTACGTTCTCTAGGAGGCAGCTTTTCGCAAAGCACATCATAGTCCTAGGCTTATCCCTGGGTACAGCTCTAAGCTTCTTAGTGTGGGTTCACCACATGTTCATAACTGGTATAGCCTTGGAGATAAGGAAGATTCAGAGCTTCACCACAGCCATAATCTCCGTGCCTTTCGAGATGACGGTTATAGCTATGATTCTAACATTGTGGCGTGGCAGGATATGGTATACAACGCCCATGTTATTCGCTTTAGGCTCCATATTCAACTTCATAATAGGTGGAGCTACAGGAGTGTTCCTCTCATCAGTACCCCTAGACATAGCCTTTAGAGGGACATACTGGGTTGTAGGCCACTTCCACTACATAGTAGCAGGGGTGATAACATTCGGCCTGATGGCCGGGCTCTACTACTGGTTCCCAAAGATCACCGGTAGGATGTATAACGAGAGACTCGGCAAAATACACTTCGCCATAGCATTCACCAGCATACACCTCCTATACCTACCATGGTTCCTCCTAATGGACATGCCTAGAAGGATCTACGACTACGCACCAGAGTGGGCTACATTCAATCTTGTATCCACAGTAGGAGCCCTTATATTCGGAGCCTCATTCCTACTACCCCTCATCAACTTTACCTACTCCCTGTGGAGGGGGCCTAGAGCATCTGATAACCCGTGGAACGCCTACACCCTAGAGTGGCTTACAACATCACCTCCACCAAGGCATAACTTCGAGGGAGAGCCTATGATAACAAGTGATGGGAGGGTTGTGTTCATAGCGGCTAACGGAGGTTACAGCCATCATGTTCATGTAGAGCATCAAACGCTAACACCCTTCGGTATAGGTCTTGGAGCTTTGCTATTCGGACTAGGCCTAGTCTATAGCCCAACGCTATCCACAATATTCAATCTCAATGTAACCCTGTTGTCCGTGGTAGGCGTTATTGTGATGGTTGTATCGCTGCTTAAATGGGCTTGGAACGATTTACTTGATAAATTCACGATACCTGAGCCTAAGGTGTTAGAGGATTGGCCTCTAAGCGGTGTTGATAAGGTTAGATCTGGGGTTTGGGTGTTCCTGGTAGGTGATATATTCCTATTCGGGACCCTGATTGGAACCTGGCTATTTGTTAGAACGAGGAGCCTTGCCTGGGAACCAGGTTACCTAAGCCACGATATAACGATAGGCTTAGTCAACACGTTCATACTCTTCACAGCAACATACTTCTACCTACTAGGCTACCTCTTCATAAGGAGGGGTAGCATTGCAGGTTTCATGTTAAGCATGGTGATGGCCTTAGCCTTGCTGGTATCCTTCCTACTAGTTAAGGTGGTAGAGTGGAGTCACCTAGTCAGCGTAGGCTACACCCTAGCTACAGGGTTGCAGGCACAACTATACTACACGTTAACAGGGTTGCACGGCTTACACGTGCTATTCGGGGCCCTAGCTACAGCTTACGTCATAGCTAAGGCTTTGAGGGGAGGTTATACGAGGGAGGAGCATAAGGGGGTTGTCGAGATAGGATTGTACCTGGGTATGGTTGAGATGATATGGGTATTCCTATTCCCCATGTTCTACCTGCTATGAGGTGGTGGTGTTGGAGAGGTTTAGAGCATCCCTTACTATATACACGGCCACCTGGCTCATCCTAGTTGGAGGGGCGGTGCTAGAGGCTGTATTCATTTTAAATAGGATAGCTAGGTGGCCTGAGCTCTTCGTACTAGGGGTTTCAGGTTTTCAAGCATCATTGATACTACTATTCTACATGCATCTTAGAGATGAACCTACATCGGTTAAGGCCATGCCCGTTGTAACACTATTACTACTAATAGCACTCCTAGCTAGCGCTATAACAAGTGTCCTAGCATGCACACCATACATACCGGGGTGATGCAATGGCCAGACCCCAAGTATTAATAGTGGCTCTCCTAGCATTCCTAGGATTACTACTACTCCTAGCTATAATCGCCAGGCTCCTGAGGCTCATCTAGATATGCTAAACCTAAAACCATACCCCCACTTTTTCCTACTAGGCGCTCTCGCAATAGCCTTATTCTCTATATCAGCAGCGTTATACACATATCTAAGAGGGCCGGGCGTGGGGGTTGAAGGCGGTATCCTAGACCCGGCCCCAGCGTACGCTATAAACAGACTCCTATTCCCTCTAACAGTCAACAGCACCTCAGGTCCGATGGAGGTACCGGTTAAAGGGAAGATCAACGTGTTCGTACCACAATATGTTAGATGCCCGGATATATGTCATATGGAAACCATAGTAATGCTTTACGTCATGAAAACACTAATGGATAAAGGTCTTGTAGATGATGTGGTGTGGATAACAGTAGATGTAGACCCCTGGAGCTCCACCTTGGAGGACGCTAGGAGCTACATGAAGGCTAAAGCAGGAGGGGCTGGGTTGAACATATTAGTAGATAGGGGGTTCTGGGTATGGGTACTCGATAGCGAGGATAAGTTAAGAAAAATATGGAGTCAACTGGACATTAGAGCGGAGAGAACCAGAACGGGGCTAGTTGCACACACAGCAGGCTTCGTAATTGTAGATGGGGATGGGTACATAAGATACTACGTTAACCCAAGAGATTGGGCAAACCTAACAGCAATAGCTGATAAAATAGTGGAACTGGTGGAAAACATTAAATCGGGCAGATAAAAATATTAAGCTTAACTTGATCCATACACAGAATGGGTGGGATCACGCCAATAGGGCCCTTTAGCGAAGGAGAGCTCCTAATAATACTACTTATAATACTCATAGTAATGGGTCCGGGCAGGCTACCCCAACTAGCTAGAGCTCTAGGGGAGGCTATGAGAGAATTTAGGAAAGCCATGAGCGGTGAATATGAGGAGGAGAGGAGAAAGGGGAAACCTAGAGAGGAGTAGGGGTACGTCAGCCGCTGGTTTCACCATATGTGCTCCTCTATTTAAACCTCCCCTTCTAAACTAAATTGTAGAGTTAGATTTGACGAATGGTGTATGTAGTTTGAACTCCCTAGAGGTTACATTGGCGGCCCTTATGACAATCTTGGCGCTCCTCGCATTAAGAGTACCTTTATATGTGATCATGATCCTTGTTCCACTTATATCAGCATTAGCCTATGGTGGTTTTAGTTTTACCGCTAGCATCGCCATGTCAGCTCTCAACAGCTCCGCAACATGGGGTCTTGTTATAAGCGTGGCAGTCATATCGGTGCTTGTCTCTCTATATAGTAATAGTGGTGTTGTGAGGAGACTTAGCCTAGAGCTATCCAGGGCTTTCAAAAACCATGTGGTAGCTATAACGTTAACCCCAGGTGTTATAGGGTTGCTTCCCGTTCCTGGAGGAGCTCTCATGTCAGCTCCTCTGGTTGAGCATATAGGCTCTCTGATGAACATGTCTAGGGCTAGGATGTTGTTTGTTAATGTATGGTATAGACATGTTATAGTCTATGTTTACCCTCTGAGCTCCATCATCATACTAGCTTCTGTTGTAACAGGGGTGGGCTTGTGGGATATAGTTTCTAGGCAGATTCCAGTAGCCATAGCCATGTTTCTGATAGGGCTTCCAGCCGTGGGATTTAATGGAGGTAGTTCTAAGGGTGGTGTTAGAATCGGGGTTCTAGCTAGGGATCTAGCACCCATACTAGTAGCAGTTGTGCTAGCCATACTATTCACCCCCCTGGACGGCCTTCTAGGTGTTGAGAGGATCTCTGTGGCATTCGCAGTCGTAATATCCATAACCTTATTCGTTGTACTTGAGAAGATAGGATGGAATATGCTTCTGGAATCGCTACGTGATAGGAGATTGTGGGAGCTCACGATAATATCGTTTGGCGTTATGATGTTCAGGGAGCTCTTCCTAAACATGGATTTAAAGCCTATAGGAGAACTACTCCTAAGCTACAATGTAGGTGGCCTAGCGCTAGCAGTACTACTACCCATATTCTTCTCCACCGTCAGCGGCCACCCAACAGCAGGCATAGCTATAGCAACACCGATAATAGCCTCTCTGATGGGGACAGACGTGAAGATAGCATCACTCATATACGCCTCAGCCTTCATAGGATACATAGCATCACCACTACACCTCTGCTATGTATACACAGCAGAGTACTATAAAGTACCCTTAATCGAAGGCTATAAGTATATGATTCCAGCTACCATAGCCTCCCTAGCGGTCGCCATAACATTGTTCACCATGCTCTAACCAATCCTCCACAATCCTCTTAATAACCTCTATTAGGAAGCCCTCCTCCCCGGGAAGCCCCTCAAAGTACGTCCTACCACAGGATTCTATAACAGGATACTCTTCAACACCATCCATAACCCTAACATCTATTGCGACACCATACTCCCCCTCAACTAGCCCTTTAACCTCCTCGAACCACCTCTCCAAGGTCCATCTGAGATAGTTGGGTTCACCTCTGACAACTATCACTACTTTAAGCTTCATAGTTTTACCTAGGGTAGAACTAGGAATAGAAACTATATAAAAAAGATTGTAACTCGTAAGGGGTTGGGGGGTTATGCCGGTAGTAGGCCCTCCTGTTCTAGCCTATCGGCTAGCCATTTGAGGCCTAGTTTCTCTAGGGTTGCCCTTGTGGGCCTTCCTTTGATCCATCCTCTTAGCTGGTAGTACTCCTCTAGCATTGGCTTTAGCTCGACGACGTGTCCTTTAGCTGGACCTTCCGGCATTGGCTCTTCTAGTAACCTCTTAGGTAGGGTGTCGTACTCCTCTCCATCTCCAAATGCTAGTATGTTGAAGGCCCTCTCAGCATTGTATATCCTCTCACCTATAACATCGAACTCGTCAACGCTAACATCCCATCCTGTTACAGCTGATAGTTGTGCTGCTAGAACGTCATTCCAGTAGGAGAATGTTACGAACTTGCATACAACGAGGCTGTCTAGTGTGGCGAATACGTCTTGGAAGTGTTTAACCCACTTAGCCTTCCCGGCTGTAGCAAACCTATCTACGAGCTGTGGTAGTCCTAGGATCTCAGGTGATATAATGTAGGCTCTTAGATGGCATCCTCCCCTATTGCTTGTAGCGTAGGCTAGACCGTGGCCCTTAGCACCCCTAGGATCGTATGCTGGGAGCTCCTGACCTCTAACAACCATAGCTAGCTCTGGTGCCCCATACTTAGTTGCAAGTCTTAGGGCTCCCTCAGCTAGATCATCTCCAATACCGCTTCTATAAGCAGTCCTCCATGTTAGCTCGACCAAAGCCTCCCCACTACCCCATGTTACGTTAAGCCCTCTAAGCTTCTCCCCTGGGATCTTACCCTTCTCAACGAGCTCCATCAAAGTCCCTATGACGTGGCCCATGGATATAGCGTCTAGGCCTAGCTCGTTAGCCAGGTAGTTAGCCTTGGATACAGCTGCTAGATCGCTCGTTCCAGTCTGGGCTCCGAAGGACCATACGATCTCGTATTCAGGGCCCCCTCCCTCACCGGTGTAGGGGCCCTTAGTTATCCTACTGTACCTAGCACACCCTATAACACAGCCCCAGCATATCTCCTCCTTCTGCTTCTCCCAATCCAATATAGTCTCAGCTATTCTCTCACCGCTAATCTCAGAAGCTCCCGGGAATACACCTGTCTGGAAGTTCCTAGTTGGGAATATGCCGTGAGCGTTTATAACGTTAACTAGGACTGCAGTTCCATACTTGGGTAGGGCTTCGGAGGTTACAGGGGATTTCCTAGCTAGCTCCATAGACTTCGATACTATCTCCTTGTAGGCATCCTCTCTAGCAATCTTCAACCTAATATGACCTCTAACAGCTATAGCCTTAAGCTTCTTAGAACCCCAAACAGCCCCATGGCCGCCCCTACCTGCAGCTCTACTCTTATCATTGATTATACACGCTATCTTAGCTAGGTTCTCGCCCGCAGGCCCTATAGTTGCAACCTTAATCTTCCCAGCCTCATCCCTCCCAACAACGGGTGCTAGCTCCTCTACAATCGTGTCCGTTGTCGAATGCGTATCCCTACCCCATAGGTGTTTTGCATCCCTAATCTCAGCCTTCCCATCTGTGATCCACAGGTACACGGGCTTCTCAGATGCACCCTCAACCACTATGGCGTCGAAGCCAGCGAACTTAAGCTCGGGGCCGAACTTACCACCACTCTGAGCATCGTGTATCGTGTTCGTCAGCGGGGATTTAGTTATGGAAGCCCACCTACCAGGAGCTACAAGACCGGGTACACCTGTTAGAGGGCCTGTAGCAACTATAGCCTTATTAGCTGGGCTTAGAGGATCAACCTTCGGGTCGACCTCCTTAAGCATAAAGTAGACTCCAAGACCCCTACCGCCAACCCACATCCTAAGAACATCTTCAGGGAGCTCCTCATAGTAGAGCTTCCCATCAGTCAAGTTAACCCTCAGGATCTTACCAGCATACCCACCAAGAGGCATTAAAACCACCTCAACAGGCCTTAAGAAGTTAGTGTAGGAGGGATTATAAATATCTTACATAGAAAAATCCTGATTTTGAATTTAAAACCACAGCCATCTTATTAATCTTAGATTTAAATCCTAAACTAGGTGCTCTTAAATGGAGTACAGGTATACCAATTGGGTTGTAAGGCTGAGAGAGGACTCTAAGCCTAGAACGCTAGTGCTGGAGCTTACAACAGCTTGTAACTACTCCTGTATACACTGTTTTAGGTTCGCGGCCAGGGATTTCAAGGTAACCTTTATGAATCAGGAGCTCTACCATAGGATCGTGAAGGAAGCCATGGATATCGGGGTTAGAAGGATTGTGTACACAGGCTGGGGCGAGCCCACGGTACATCCTAGGTTCATGGAGTTCTTGGAGGTTGCTAAGAAGCTTGGGTTTGAGATTGTCGTTAATACTAACGGGTCTAGGCTTGAGGAGCTAGCTGTGAGCTTCGTTAGGCTTGGTGTAGATGAGGTCTATGTTAGTATTGACGCTTTCGATATCAAACTCTACAGTTCGATTAGGAGGTTTGGTGACCTATCAACTGTTACAAGAGGCCTTCTAACCCTTAGAAAGGTTAAAACTGAGATATCCTCTCTCAAACCAACAGTTAAGGCTATACT
>JAJHQN010000054.1 GCA_020833325.1 Desulfurococcaceae archaeon
CCTGGGTTGGAGTGGTCTGAGCCCCCTCAGGTGCCCTCCCTAGTATGAGCCAAGCACCTACCGCTACCACCAGCACAGCTACTACGAGGCCTGCTAAGATGGTCTTAGAGGCTCCCCTCACCTCACACCACCCTTCGGTTTAGTATATCTGCGTGTGCCTGGATATATGCTTGGGGTTTGTAAACTATATAGGTCTATATAGGTTTTTCCCTGTCCTCGGCTCAGGTGGGCTATAGGGATTTAAATCCCCGGCCTAGCCATAGTAGGTTTTGGGGTGTTGTCTTGAGTAGCATTGTTAGGAGGGTTCAGTTTACCGGTAAGTCTACATACATAATATCGCTACCTAAGGATTGGGCTAGGAGTATTGGGATTACAAGGGGTTCTAAGGTTTTCATAGAGATTATGCCTGATAACAGTCTTAGGATTAGGCCTGAGCCTAGGGTTTCAGAGGTTAAGCTCACCAAGATTGTTGATCTGAGAGCGGGGCTCGATGTTAACACTGCTATGAGGGAGATTGTAGCCGCTTACATTGCCGGGTTTGAGACGTTCAAGGTGAATTTTAATAGTAGGGCTTCAGAGGCGGCTAAGAAGCTTAGAAGCCTTATGGACTCTAAGCTTGCTAACACAATGCTTGTTGATGAGAGTGAGGATAGCTTCACCTACAAGGTTGTAGGCCCCCCTAAGCCTCTGACCATGATGGATGCTGTTAGCTGGCTTTCAAGGCTTGTTAATAGCACGTTCTCAGATCTCCTAAGGGGTTTAAAGGACGGGGATGTGGAGGCTTTAAAGATTGTTAGGGAGAGGGACGACCTAGTTGATAAGGCTTTCCTAATGGTCACGAGGTATCTAACGAAAGTGCTTACAGGAGAGGTTACAGTAGATAAAGCTGGTATAAGCTCCCACGCTGAAGCAGTACACTACTACCACGCCTTCAAAACCCTGGAGAGGATTGCAGACCACCTAGCTAGTATAGCCTCGGAATCCATAAAGCTGATAGAGGCAGGGGGTAGGCTGGAGACAGGGCTTGTTAAACTCCTAGAAGAGCTATCACTCGTGCTAAGAACAATAGTGGAAGCCCTGGTGAAGCTCGATATCGGGACGGCGAGAGTCGTAGCGCTCCAGATAGAGGTTCTTAAAACTAAGCTTGGCGAACTATCAATTAACGTTGAGAGCGTGAATAAGGATGCAAGGTACACTGGTATTATAGCAAGTATGGGGAGGTTGCTAGGCTACTCCCTAGATCTAGCTGAGATAATATTCGATATTAAGGCTATCAAGGTTATCACAGAATCTCTCTACGACTGACCTCCCCCCACCATAAAGAGGTATATAGAGTTTGGGTTAACACCCTATCTATCGGACTCCCCTATCACATAGTAGTACACCGTACTCTGCCAACCCCCTCTAGCCCCGATCACCTTGACCGGCTTCCACCCTGACACCTGGAAGTCAAGTGATATGACTCTAGCGCCTCTAGGCAGCTCCTTCGATAGCTTATGTTTTAGTGATTCATTTACGCTAGCTAGTAGGTACATGTAGACTATGGTGGCATCCCTTAACGGTACCTCGAAGAAATCCCCTAGTATTGGGACAAACCTATCATCTACACCCTCAAGCTTGGCCCTCCTAGTGGCCTCTTCTAGTAACTCCCTTCTAATCTCAACACAAACACCTCTCTTAACAGGGAACTTCTTTAGAACCTCTATTACAACCCTCCCATCACCGCATCCTAGATCGTAGAATATATCGCCCTCACCGGCATTTAGAACCCTAAAGACGAGATCTAAAGCCTCCCTCCTCGTAGGGACGAAGGGTACCACAGCGCCCCCACCGCCTGTCAAGGCAAGCCACCCCAACCACGATACTGTATCCTCTAAATCCTCCACAAACCAGTACCCCCTACGCTTTATACTCCTGAGGCAAAATATGTTTTAATACAAGCTTTTTATAAGTTCTAGGCTACCCAAAGACCTTCCGGTGATGGTGGATTGCCTAGAGCTATCTACACCCCCGCAGCCCCCAAACCTATAGGGCCTTATAGTCAGGGTGTTATTGCAGGGTGTTTTCTATTTGTCTCAGGCCAGATACCGTTAGACCCTACAACAGGGGCTCTTGTCGAGGGCGATTTTAAGGCTAGGGTTAGGAGGGTTTTGGATAATGTTAAGGCTGTGGTCGAGGCTGGTGGGGGCTCGTTAAGGGATGTTGTTAAGGTTACAGTATACCTTAGGGATATAGGTTTATTCCAGGAGTTTAACGAGGTCTACAGGGAGTATTTCCAGGAGAACCCCCCAGCTAGAGTTGTGGTTGGGGTTTCATCCCTACCTAGAGGTGCTGATGTGGAGGTTGAGGCTATAGCCTATGTGTGCCGTGAGGGCCCCTAAGATGTTCTCTGAGGCTCTATGGAATTCTATAGTTGAAGATAGCCGTAGGGCTCTGGAGGTTGTTAGAGGATACACACATATAACCCCTCTTAGCTATAGTGCTTCCCTCTCTAGGATGTCGGGTTGCAGGGTTTACCTTAAGTACGAGAATTTACAGAAGACCGGTAGCTTTAAGGTTAGAGGTGCTCTTTACAAGGTTTACACTCTAAGGGGTAAGGTTAGAGGTGTTGTTGCAGCCTCAGCCGGTAACCACGCTCAAGGCGTTGCCTACGCAGCCTCAATGTTCAATATGAGCTCTGTGATAGTAATGCCTGAGAATGCTAGTATATCTAAGGTTGAAGCTACACAGAGCTACGGGGCTGAGGTCATACTCTATGGTAGGGTTTACGATGAAGCATACGCTAGAGCTCTTGAGATTGCAAGGGAGAGGGGCTACGAGTTCGTCCACGCATTCGACGACCCCCATGTTATAGCCGGCCAGGCTACCATAGCCTGGGAGCTGTTAGAGCAGATGGAGGACTTCGACGTAATCCTAGTTCCTGTTGGCGGGGGAGGGCTCATAGCTGGTGTGGCTAGTGTGTTAAAGAGGGTTAAACCCAGCGTTAAAATCATAGGTGTTGAGCCTGAGGCAGCTCCTAAGATGAAGGAGTCTTTGAAAGCAGGGAAGCCTGTAGTCGTAGAGCCTAAACCCACTGTAGCAGACGGTCTTGTAACGAGGAGACCTGGTGATATAACATTCCAGCTCGCATCAAATCTTGTAGACGATATTGTAACCGTTGGAGAGGAGGATATATCCAGGGCTATATACATGCTACTAGAGAGGAAGAAGACACTTGTGGAAGGAGCTGGAGCTGTAGGCGTAGCAACACTGCTATCTGGAAAGCTTAAGCTAGAAGATAAGAAGGTTGTAGCACTACTAAGCGGGGGCAACATAGATCTAACAGTCCTCAACAGGATAATACTAAGAGGGCTGGCTGAATCAGGTAAACTAGCTAGAATAACAGGGTACATCCCAGACTACCCGGGGCAGCTAAGAAAAACCCTAGACGTGATCGCAAGACATAGAGGCAACATACTAGACATAATACACGATAGAAGCGACCCCCAAACACCAGCATGGCACGCAAAAGTAACAATAGTATTTGAAACCCCAAACACCAGCATAACAAGAAAGATTGTAGAAGAGCTAGAAAGAGAAGGATTCAAATTCCACCTAGAAAGGTGAGCAATCATCACCCAGTGACCCCCTCCCCGCATCCCCAGAGGCCTAGCCTTGTGCCAGGGCCTCCCCGAGCGGTTTGTCGGATCTCCGCTCGGAAGCGCACACCTCATCTTTTAATCGGATCCCCATGCTAGGGGCATCACCTTTCAGGGCCGGGGGGCCTCGGCTCCAGCGGGTTCACCGGGGCTCCCTCCCCACGCTGGCTCCTCTTCACTCCTACTTGTAGACGTCCAAACCTTGAATTTGTTTACTATTAGTAATGCGAGCACGTTGTCCTGGAGGCTTTGAGGATGTACATGAACATTGTAGGTGTTATAGAAGGTTTGTTGTTGAAAGCTTTCATTGGGGGTTGGTTTGCGGGTTTGCGTTGTTGGACTGGGGGCTGTTGGAGGTCTTATGGGCTTGTTTATTGCTCGTGGTGGTGGGGAGCCTGTTGTTGCTTTTGTTAGGAGGAGCTCTCAGGCTGAGCTCGTGGCTGAAGGGGGTTTCCATGTTAGGGGTTTGATTGAGGGTTACTATAGAGTTAAGCCTTACACCGAGCTTAGCCCAGGTCTCTGTGATTACCTGGTAGTGTCTACTAAGGCTTATGATGCTATGGGTGTTGTTGAGAGACTCAGAGGTTACAGTGGTGTTACTGTTATAGTATCTAATGGTTTTGGGGCTCTTGAGAAGGCTTTAACACTTGGTCTTAGGGTTGCTGGTGGTGTTGTTGATTATGGTGTTGTGAGGTTGTCTGATAACGTTGTAGAGGTGAGGGGGTTGGGGTCTATAACGATTGGGCCTCCTAGGGGTTACAGTGTTGATGTCGAGCCTCTGGCTAGGGTTCTTGAGGGTGGAGGTGCTAGTGTTAGGGTTGTAGATGATATTGAGCCGTGGAGGTGGCTTAAGGCTACTGTTAACGCTGTTATAAACCCTGTAACTGCGCTAACTAGGATGCCTAATGGTGTTGTGCTGGGGGAGGCGCTTAGACCTCTTGTTGAAGGTGTTGTTAGGGAGGTTGAGAGTGTAGCTTTAAGGCTTAATGTTGGAATGCCCGTGGATCCTGTGAGCTACGTTTTAGAGGTTGCCGGGAGGACTAAGTCTAATAAATCCTCGATGCTAGTTGATGTGGAGCTCTGTAGGAGGACTGAGGTTGAGGAGATAAACGGGTATATTGCTAGGATCGCGGAGGATCTTGGTTTGAAAACCCCGTATACCAGGGCTTTATACCACCTAGTTAAAGCTATTGAGAGCTCCTGTCTGGAGAGAGGTGGTTTGCTTGGAGAAGGTTACAGTTAAGGATATAGCTAGGATGAAGGGTACCGGTAAGATCGTAATGGTTACAGCATACGACTACCCCATGGCTAAGATCGTTGATAGCGCTGGTGTAGACATGATACTTGTTGGAGATAGCCTTGCTATGGTGGTTTTAGGGTACCCTACAACACACGGGGTTACCCTAAGGGATATGCTTAGACATACCATGGCCGTAGCTAGAGCTAAGCCTAGAGCACTTGTAGTTGGGGATATGCCGTTCGGTAGCTATGAGACAAGCAACTCCAAGGCGGTTAGATCAGCAATAGCCTTCGTAAGAGCTGGAGCTGAAGCTGTTAAACTTGAGGGTGGTAGTGAGTATGCTGATAGAGTTAAAGCCATAGTTAAAGCAGGCATACCGGTAATGGGCCACATAGGCTTAACACCACAAAGATACCTAAAATATGGAGGATACAAACCTAGAGGTAGAAGGCTTGATGAGATCAGACAGTTGCTGTTAGACGCTGAAGCCCTACAGGAGGCTGGAGCATTCTCCTTAGTAATAGAGTTCACAGCAGCGGAAGTAGCGGAGCTCATAACAAGAAAGCTACAGATACCAACAATATGTATAGGAAGCGGGTTGCACTGCGACGGCCAGGTCCTAGTCTTACACGACATTCTAGGCCTAAGCGAGCATACACCGCCATTCGCCAAGAAATACGTGGATCTAAAGCAGATTATAGCACAAGCAGTTTCAAGTTATGCCAGGGAGGTGAGGGAGGGGTTGTTCCCAGGCCCGGAGCATACAGTTGTTAGGTTGAAGGAGCCCTTAGACCTTGAATCCCTACTAAGAGATATTGGGGAGAGGAGCTCCCACTAGCCCGCATAACTCCCAGGCTGCCTGGGTCTTCCTTCAAACAGTTTCCTTTAGGCTTTATGAGCTAAGCCCACTAGATCCCTAACGCTCTGTATACCTTCAACCCACAGGTATTTCTCTATACCCCTTATTATCTCCGCTACTATGAGCTCCCCCTTCTCAAGGAGCATTGCCCCCACCTGGACAGCTCTAGCCCCAGCTAGTATTAGTTCTACCGCTGTCTCCCAGTCTCTAACACCTCCTACACCTATTATGTCTGCTCCTGTCTCCCTGTATACATCGTATACAGCTCTAACAGCTATTGGGTGTATTGCTGGCCCTGAGAGCCCTCCAACCTTATTACTTAACACAGGCTTTTTAGTGTAAACATCTATCTTGATAGCTTTAACAGAGTTTATCAGTGTTAAAGCCCTAGCACCGCCTCCTAAAGCCTTAACAGCTGAGTCAACCAGTCTATCGCTTAGACCTAGTTTAGCTATAACAGGTACCTTGAGGGATCCCGCTACGTTCTTAACAGTCTCCCCTACAAGGTTGGGGTCTTGGCCTAGCTCTATGCCTCCTCCTCTGAAGTGTGGACAGCTTAGGTTTAACTCTACAGCGTCAGCACCGCCATCCTCTAGGAGTGCTGAAACCTCTAGGAACTCTTCTACTGAGGAGCCGGCAGCACTAGCTATCACCGGCGCCCCGCCAAGGCTATCCTTAATAAGCCTAACAAGCTTTGAAGCCTCCCTAGCACCTGGGTTCGCTAAGCCAACAGCGTTAACAAAACCACCGAAAACCCTAACCATCCTAGGCCAATCATAACCCCTCCTAGGCTCCCTAGTAGTCGATTTTAAGACTACAGCTCCAGCACCAGCATCGATAAGCCTCCTAGCCTGGATGGGATCCCACTCTAGGACACCGCTAGCATTCATAACAGGGCTCTTCAACCTTAAACCTCCAACCTCAACCTCCAACCTCAAACATATTCACCCCAAACCCTCCACCGACCAAGGGCTTCCCATTAAAGTATGCTATCTCACCCCTTATAATGGATGCTAGGCATCTAAGTCTAGGAGCTCCAAGGTAAGGTGATACCCTAGCCTTAGAGTGTATGCATCCAGGCGAGTTCTCTACATCAAGACCTAGTATGGTGTAGGTGTTCTGAGAGCTCCTAACAGGAAGGCCTAGTATCCTGGAAGGGTTTGTTGATGTGAGCTCTGTGAACAAGCCTAGGAGGCCTAGGGATTCAAAGATCCTAGCTAGAACACCAACCCAATCCTCTAGACCTGGGAAGCCTGGAGAGCATTGAGATGGGTGGAGCCAGAGCTTCTCATAGCTAGCGTGTGGTGCGTGATCACTAGCAATAGCGTCAACATAACCCTCTAGGAGCAACCTCCATAAAAGACTCCTCTCAATAAAACCTCTAAGCGGTGGATTGACCTTAGACTCACACCACCTCGACATGAGGTATTTGAGGTTACCCTCATCGAAGAGGAGGTGGTGTGGTGTAACATCTACAGTGAAACCATAGCTCTTAGCCTTAACTACAGTTGATGGGCACGATGCATGAGTTATATGAACCCTAGGCTTAGAACCACATCTAGCCATAAGCCTTCTAACCTCCTCTAAAGCAGCAGTCTCAACAACACAACCCCTATAGACGCCCCTATCAAACCCGAAGTCAACGGTTAGCATATCAGGGTGCTCAGCGTGGACAATCAACAGCCTATCCTTAACCTCCAAAACCTCCAAAACCCTGCATAGCACCCTCTCAGGCAAAGTTAAATCCTCAGGGTACACCTTAAACCCAGCTATAGGGTGATCAGCCAGCCTAGAGACCATGTCTTCATCTCCGGGTACGCCAGCGTAAACACCGTAGTCGACATAGGCGTTAGATCTAAGAGATTCAAGCTTAGCCCTGAGAGCTTCAACAGTCTTAAGAGGGGGCCTGGTGTTAGGCATGTCGACAACAGCTGTAACACAGCCTGAGAGAGCCGCTAGGGTCCCCGAGGCTTCATCCTCCTTGTAGGAGAGCTCTAAACCGCGGAGATGAACATGCATATCAACTACGCCTGGTATCGCAATAGAACCTAAACCCCTAAGATCCAGTAATCCCCCGGCAATCCCAGCTATATCTGAAGAGGCCTTGGAGAGTGGTATACAGGTGTTATAGCTAACACTAGAGCCTACAACAAGCCTGTCAACACATAGACTAGGATGTGAGGAGCTTGACAATCTCATCCTCACCAATAAGAGTTCCACAGTAGAGGCAACGGTAGACCAAAGGGCTCCTAGAAACCATCACCATCCTCGATCTGACAAACTCACCCTCCTTCCTAGTAATACAAGTCGGGTTAGGACACCTAATAAAACCCTCAAGGAGCTCCGGAGGCTCAACCTTACGCTTTAAAACAACAACACCATCCCTTATAATATTGAGAGTAGCATTGGGGGCAACAAGGCTAACCATCCTAACCTGATCACTGTTAAGAAACAAACCCTCAACCTTAACAATATCCTTACGACCAAGCTTCCTACTATCAACATTCATAACAACAGCCATAGTGTAACCAGAACCCTCAAGGCCGAGAAGCCTAACAACGTGCAAAGCCCTACCAGCAGTAATATGATCTATAACAGTACCCTCCCTAATCCTCCTAACAAGAAGACCCTCACCACTCAACAAAACCACCTAATAAGTAGTAAACAACAAAACCTTTAAATGGGAGAACACAAGCTATGGGAAACGTATAACTGAAAACTCGCCCAACCAGAGCTAACATCTAAGCCACCCACTTTAGACATAATAAGATATTAAAATTAAACACATATTTAATAATTTAAACATATATTATAAGCGTATTAACTTTAGCTAAAATTTATATATATGTGAAGGTGGGATACAGTGCCGGTGTTGTTTGTTGATCCCTTAGATCTATGGTTGATGTTGTTAGGTACCAGTTTGCTGGTTGTAGCGTACTGGGTTTACCTTAACTATGTCTCAGGGAGGCCTGAGGATTATAAGAGGTCTGTTAATAGGAATCTCGCATTCTTCTTCCTACTACTAGGTCTATATGCTTTCATAACAGGTTTATGGGCTACATTCACATGGCCTCTCCCAGGTGCTTATAACATCGTCCTCATGGATCCATGGGCTGTATTCGGGGTTGCAATGCTACTTCTAGGTGTATAGCTGCTCTTCGGCTTCAACCCTGTTGGTGTATCCTATGGTTTAGCTGCTCTAGGGTTCCCGATTCTAGTGTATGGTATAGCTATCTATAGTAAGGGTTTGACTAGGGAGCCCCTATTCTCGGCCCTCATGTATGTTTTGATAGGGTTGGCTGCTCTAGGTAGCCCTCTCTTAGGATATTATGGTGGTAGTGGTAGGGGGAGGTTTATAGCGTATATCGCTATCGTCATCCTCGTTATAGCTGCTTTGATAGCTTTGTACACAGGTGTTAATGCTACGTTCGGCCACATAGATAGTTGGGCTAAGTGGACTCCATGGTATGGTAGGGTTGAGGTTCCAAGCTAGGGTTTAGGGGATTCGATTAGAACCCCCATGGTTTTATTTGTTTTGTTTTTTCCGGTAACCTTCTCTCCTCTGCTATCCTAGGGTTTCTTATCTTGAATCTCTCCTCTGCTTCAACAAGGCCTCTCTCATGGTATGCTAGTGCCTCCCAGTACCCGTCTATGTATTCTTCTAGGAACTCTATCTCCTTAAGCCATTTTGCTGATTTCCAGCCGTAGAGTCTCGGTATTACCAGTCTTGCTGGGGCTCCAGCCTCCTTTGTTAGCTTTTTGTTGTTAAGCCCTACTGCTACTATTGAGTCTTCTGCTAGGGCTTCACTTGCAGGGGCTATTGTTGTGTACCCTCCAATGCTCTTAGCTAGAACCCATTTCGCGTTAACAGCCCCCACCTTGCTTGCTATATCTCTTAGTCTAACGCCAACCCACCTGTTACCCTTAACACTCCAACCTGTTACACAGTGGAAGTCTCTCTCCTCTAGCTCTAAAGCCTCTGCCTCTATATCGTCTAGTTTGAGGTTTAAATCCCCTCCAGGCCCTCTAACCCTTAGACTCCACAGTTCTACATCAACATCTGGTATGCCTTCAGCTGCGTAGATCACATAGCTTGGTATGGCCTTCTGCCCCTGCGGCCACTCACGCTCAACTCTATCTAGTAGTGTTAAGCCTATGTTATAGCCTAGGCTAAGCCTCCTACCACTCCTAAGATCCTCTAGTACACCCACATCCACTAGGTTTGAAGTGTAATCTGATAGGACACCGCTTATGTTAACGAGGAGACCACCACTCTCCACAACCCTCACCTGGCCTATGGAAACCCCATTATGGGATATGTTGAAAGCGTATAGGTTAAAACGCCTCCCAATATACTCCCAGTGCTCCAACCCCTCGACGTTAAACTTCAACCCCAAGAGCTCCGATAGTAGAGATGTAGACTCTAAGGCTAAGGCTAGGAAGTCTCCTGGAGAGCTGAGACCGGAGTCTCCGGTGCACTCGAAGACATAGGGTAACCCTACGTCTAAGAGAACCCTGTTAAAGTACATAGAGCAACCGAGAACCCCTCCCAACACTAAACCCTAGATGTGAAGACATGGTTTTAAGCTTAAATCACAAAGTATATAGCGTAGGTAATACTTGGAGCTTGCAAGCACACAATCTAAACCCTGGGGTACATGGACTATAACAATATAAACGTTGAAGCCTACATGCATAGAAGGTAGCCTAGACTTGAGAAAGGCTCTTAGAGGAACCTGGATATCCAGCTCTAAACATTTATTCAAGGGCGAAGTGGAGTCTGTGAATCCAGAGTTTATACCACCAGTTAACCTTTACAAGGGGGGAGTTTGAATTGCTAGCTGATAGACTTGAACGGCTCAAAGATAGATTCGTAGGGGTTAACCCTAAGTTCGTAGACTCCATATCAGATGGTTTAAATGTATCAGTGAGATACGCTAAACTACTAGACTACATACAATACAACAACCCCCCATTCAACCAGCATAAAATAGAAGATGAGCTTGGAATACCACAACCATCAATATCTAGAACACTAACAAAAATAAGAAATGAAGGTGATACGAGGGTAAGACAGGATATAGATATGAACAAGCTAGCCCTCAAAACACTATTCATATTCTACGAAGGCATACTACTACCAGTAATCCCAGCAGTAGACTGGATATCATCAGGCTGGTGGACGAACAACGGAACACTACTCATATACAGAGTACCACCAGAATACAAAGATAAACTCCTAAACATGATAACAGAGAAGCTAGGAGAACCAAGCGAAGTAGTAGGGGTTAAAAG